>CAXBQZ010000029.1:0-31776 GCA_963978055.1 uncultured bacterium | reverse complement strand
GACCATCCCGCGGTGATCGCTGTGGTGGATCAATGGTGGGGTGGACGACGGATGGCAGCGCTTCTGCCGTCACTGTTCTTCGAGCACTTTGCTGGTACATCACTCATCGCGCAGGATGCGGACGGGGCGCTGGCCGGATTCCTCGTGGGCTTCGACTCCCCAGATCACCCTGGTGAGTCCTATGTGCACTTTGTGGGCGTGCGTCCGGAGCTGCGAGGCCACGGTCTGGGACGCACGCTGCACGATGAGTTCGCGCGGCAAGCGGTCAAGCGTGGCATCGCGCAGATTCGCTGCGTCACCTCTACGACGAACGATGCCTCGGTGGCCTTTCACACAGCGATCGGGTTCATCGTGGAGGGGGTTGATGAGCCAGTCGTGGCGGAGGGAGTTGACGATAGTTCGGGGCATGTTCGGCTGCTGCGCAAGCTGAGCATAGGATCGGCCGATGTTTGAGCCACAGCAGGACGCTCGTCCCCGTGATACGCCCTGGCGGCAGGTTGTCTGGGCGCCCGGATCGGAGCTCAGACTCACTGGCGACTGGGTTGAGTTGCGTGCGACGGTGATCGAGGATGCCGCCGAACTTCGTCAGGCACTCGCTGCTGATGAGGTGTGGGCGCATATCCCTGGTGGCCCACTGGCCGATGATGATGCCGCCGCCGCGATGATCACCGCGACACTTGGACGTGGCTGGTTTCCATGGACCGTCCGTCTGCGCCAGCAGTATGGGAACTGCCAGGCAGGTCAGGTGGTCGGGTGGACCTCATTCCTTGATATCTCACCGAACGATGCCCGTCTCGAGATCGGCAGTACCGCATATGACCGGCAGGTGTGGGGATCAGCGGTCAATCCCGAGACCAAGCTCCTGCTGCTCACCTATGCCTTCGAGGACCTTGGAGTGGGGCGAGTTCAGCTCAAGACGGATGTGCGTAATGAGCGGTCCCAGCGCGCGATTGCGCGCCTCGGCGCTCAATTCGAGGGGGTTCTGCGCCGTTATCAGCGCAGGGGCGACGGAACAGTCCGCGATACGGTGATGTTCTCGATCACGGCTGAGGAGTGGCCGGAGGTCAAGGCAGGCCTGATCGGCCGTTTGTCCCATCAGTAGGGGTCGCTTTGGCGTGCGGCCCGTAAGTGCGTACTCTTGCGTCATTCCGTCGTATTGGAGTCATCATGAGCATTGAATTCACCCCGAACCCTGCCCGTGGCCAAGAGGTGTTCGACCTCGACCGTGCCCATGTGTTCCACTCGTGGTCTGCCCAGGCCACCCTGAACCCGATGTTGATCGCTGGTGGCGAGGGCTCATACGTCTGGGATTACGACGGAAAGCGCTTCCTTGACTTCTCCTGCCAGTTGGTAAACACCAACATCGGACACCAGCACCCCAAGGTTGTTGCAGCCATTCAGGAGCAGGCAGCCAAGCTCGCCACCGTGGCTCCGCAGCATGCCAACGAAGCTCGAGGTGAGGCCGCCAAGCGGATCGTCGAGCTGGCCCCCGAAGGAATGAACAAGGTCTTCTTCACCAACGGTGGTGCCGATGCGATCGAGAATGCTGTTCGTATGGCCCGCCTGCACACCGGTCGACGCAAGGTGCTGTCGTTCTACCGCTCGTACCATGGCAACACCGGTGCTGCGATTGTCGCCACGGGCGACCCGCGTCGTTGGCCGAACGAGAACGCCGAGGGTCACGTCCACTTCTTCGGTCCCTACCTCTACCGCTCAGCCTTCTGGGCTACGACGGAGGCAGAGGAGTGTGAGCGCGCACTGCAGCATCTCGAGAACGTCATCACCTTCGAGGGCCCTAACACGATTGCCACCATCCTGATCGAGACGGTCGTCGGCACCGCCGGTGTTCTTGTGCCGCCGCCGGGCTACCTTGAGGGAGTTCGTGCGCTGTGTGACAAGTTCGGCATTGTTCTGATTCTTGATGAGGTCATGGCCGGATTCGGACGTACCGGCACCTGGTTCGCATTCGACAACTTCAA
This sequence comes from uncultured bacterium, assembly GCA_963978055.1. Classification (GTDB taxonomy): domain Bacteria; phylum Actinomycetota; class Actinomycetes; order S36-B12; family CAIYMF01; genus Longivirga. The sequence goes on along the minus strand of CAXBQZ010000029.1, from coordinate 29,797 downwards.
TGTGAAGCCAGATCTGGTCACGTTCGCCAAGGGTTCGAACTCCGGATACGTCCCGGTGGGTGGTGTGATCATCAGTGATGAGATCGCAGCCACGTTCAACGATCGCGTCTTCCCCGGTGGTCTCACCTACTCAGGGCACCCACTGGCCTGTGCTTCCATCGTTGGGTCGATCGACGCGATGAAGGAAGAGGGTGTTGTCGAGAATGCCAAGCGCATTGGCGAGGATGTTCTCGGCCCCGGCCTTCGCGAACTCGCAGAACGTCACAAGGTGATCGGTGAGGTGCGCGGTCTCGCTGTCTTCTGGGCGCTGGATCTGGTGACCGACCGCGCAACCCGTGAGCCGTTGGCCCCGTACGGCGGAACCTCACCGGCCATGGGTCAGCTTGTGGCTGAATGCAAGAAGCGTGGTCTGCTTCCGTTCACGAACTTCAACCGCATCCATGTTGTGCCGCCATGCACGGTTTCAGATGCGGAGGCCAAGGAGGGCCTTGCCATCCTCGATGAGGTCTTTGCCGAGATTGACTCTCACTACACGGGCGCCTGATCCCCGAGGAACGTGAGCGTGATGGCACAGGCACCAGAGGAGATTCTCGACGCAGCCCAGCAGCGACAACTGGCGTCCAGTCTGTTCAACCGCGTGTGGGATCTGCTCGACGCAGGTGATTCACGTACACCTGATCAGACGGCAGAGATGATCGATGCGGCACATGCGAGTCGGTATCTGTGGCGTCAGATCGGCGGTCAAGAACAGGCTGTGATCGGTGAATGGCAGATCAGCCGGGCATATGCCTCGGCCGGCCTGGGCGCAGAGGCGATCCGACATGCCGAACTCTCTGAGCAATTGCTCGGTGACGGACGTGATTGCTCGGACTGGATCCCTGCCTCGGTACATGAGGGGATGGCCAGAGCGCTACTTGCTGCCGGTGATCACACGGCGGCTCGGGCTCTTGCCGCCTCTGCCGTTGTAGCTCTCGATCGAATCGCCGATCCCGAGGATCGCGCGCTGATTGCTAGCCAGCTAGCTGAGCTCAATCTCGACTGACGCGATCAACTCCGATGGTCACTGCGTCCTTGCCCGGCTACTCGATAGGGTCAGGACATGAAGGTTCTCGTACTTGGCTCCGGTGCTCGTGAACATGCGCTCGTCAAGAGCCTGGGGCAGGACCCAGACGTCACCGAGATCCACGTTGCCCCCGGAAATGCTGGGATTGCCGCCGATGCCATCCTGCATGCCATTGATCTGACCGACCCGCAGGCTCCAACGGCCCTGGCCAGCGAGCTCAATGTTGATCTGGTGGTCGTTGGGCCGGAGGGCCCGCTGGTGATCGGTGCTGCTGATCACCTTCGTGCTGCGGGGATTCGTGTATTCGGTCCCAGCGGTGCAGCGGCCCAACTTGAGGGAAGTAAGGCCTTCGCCAAGGAGATCATGGCCGAGGCGGGAGTGCCGACTGCCCTTGCTCATATCTGCGATCAGCTCAGTGAGGTGGAGGCCGCGCTCGATCAGTTCGGCGCCCCCTACGTCGTGAAGGATGACGGACTTGCCGCGGGCAAGGGAGTGGTTGTCACCGCTGATCGCGCTGAGGCGCTGGCACATGCGCGTGCCTGCTTGAGCAAGGAGCATGGGCGAGTCGTGATCGAGGAGTTCCTTGATGGACCCGAGGTCTCACTGCTGTGCATCAGTGACGGACGTACCGTTGTCCCACTCGTGCCCGCGCAGGATTTCAAGAGAGTCTTCGATGGTGATCTCGGGCCCAACACCGGTGGTATGGGTGCCTACGCTCCGCTTCCGTGGGCGCCTGCCGGAATGGTCCAAGACGTGGTGGCGCGCGTTGTTCAGCCAACAGTCGATGAGCTTTGCCACCGCGGTACCCCGTTTGTAGGAGTGGTGTACGCGGGGCTTGCACTGACCTCACGTGGGGTCCGCGTGATCGAGTTCAACGCGCGCTTCGGTGATCCGGAGACGCAGGTTGTGCTCGCACTGCTCAAGACGCAACTCTCACACGTTCTGACTGCCGCTGCCGACGGGCAGCTCGAGGAGTTCGGGCCACTTGCCTGGCATGCGGGATCTGCTGTCACCGTGGTGATGGCGGCCGAGAACTACCCCGGAACCCCCGCCACCGGGGATGTGATCTCCATCGCCGAGTCCGTCCAGGGGTCAGATCCGGAGTCGGCATACGTCCTTCATGCTGGAACCGCTGTGGATGCAGATGGGCGGATCGTCACCTCAGGTGGACGTGTGCTGTCCGTAGTGGCCACCGGTGCAGATCTGGTGCAAGCTCGTGACAACGTCTATGAGGCGATCGGTCGGGTGGATTTCCGGGGACACCACTACCGGACGGATATCGCACTGGCCGCGGCCGAGGGTCGAATTCACGTCCCTTAGGGATGTTATTTGTCCGTTTGGCGGGCGACTTGAGAGACTAGGAACCTCCGAACCGCTGACAGTGAAGGCTTCATATGCCCAGCACTCCGCTGATTCCCGACGTCCTGGCCTCGAGGTACGCCTCGACGGCCATGGCCACGATCTGGTCACCCGAGCACAAGATTGTCCTTGAGCGGCAACTCTGGGTTGCGGTGCTCAAGGCGCAGCAGGATCTCGGCGTTGATGTGCCCTACGGGGTTGTGCAGGCGTATGAGGCAGTCATCCACGAGGTGGATCTCGAGTCGATTCGCCGCAGGGAGGCCGTCACTCGTCACGATGTGAAGGCTCGGATCGAGGAGTTCTGCGCTCTGGCCGGACATGAACACATCCACAAGGGGATGACGAGTCGTGATCTGACGGAGAATGTCGAGCAGCTGCAGATTCTCGCCTCGATGAACATCACTCGTGACAAGGTGGTTGCAGTTCTTGCCCGCCTCGCCGCGGGTGCAGTTGAGTACGATGAGCTTGCGATAGCGGGACGTTCTCACAACGTTGCCGCTCAGATGACAACCCTCGGAAAGCGCTTCGCCTCGGCGGCCGATGAACTGCTGGTTGCGCATCGTCGCCTCGAAGAGCTCATAACGCGATATCCGCTGCGGGGTATCAAGGGCCCGATGGGTACCTCCCAGGACATGCTGGATCTTCTCGACGGCCGTGCGGACCTACTCGATGAGCTTGAGGACCGAGTGGCAGGTCATCTCGGGTTCAGCCAGGTATTCACCAGCGTCGGACAGGTTTATCCGCGCTCCCTCGACTACGACGTTCTCTCTGCTCTTGTCCAGGTGGCCGCCGGGCCGTCATCCTTTGCCACCACCATTCGTCTGATGGCAGGGCTCGAACTGGTGACGGAGGGATTCAAGGCTGGCCAGGTCGGCTCGAGCGCGATGCCGCACAAGATGAACACCCGATCATGTGAGCGGGTGAACGGATTTGCCGTCCTTCTTCGCGGCTATGCATCGATGGCTGGTGAATTGGCCGGAAATCAGTGGAATGAAGGGGATGTGGCGTGCTCGGTCGTCCGTCGAGTGGCCCTTCCCGATTCGTTCTTCGCCATCGATGGACTGCTGGAGACTTTCCTGACGGTTCTCGACGAGTTCGGTGCGTACCCATCCGTGGCCGACCGTGAGTTGGCGCGCTATCTGCCGTTCCTGGCCACCACCAAGGTTCTGATCGCAGCTGTGCGCAACGGTGTTGGACGCGAGACCGCACATGAGGCGATCAAGGAACATGCGGTGGCAGTGGCGCTGGATATGCGTCAGCGGGGTCTGGATGGCAATGATCTGTTCCTACGGCTTGCCCAAGATGAGCGGCTCGGGCTCACTGCTTCTGAACTCGAAGCATTGATCTCTGAACCGATGGAGTTCACGGGGGCGGCCCGGGCGCAGGTAGCGGCCGTCGTTGACGAGATTGAGCATCTGGTGGCTGAGCGTCCTGATGCGGCGGTCTATTCACCCGAGCCGATTCTCTAGCCCTTTCTCTGACTCTCAGCAGACTAGAGTCTGTCCCGAAGATCGCGTCTACGGAAGTGGAGTCCGGTGAGCAATACCGATCCTGGTTATGACCTGCCTGAGGGGTACGTCCATATCTACTCAGGCAAGGTGCGTGACCTCTACCGCACTCCTGATGATCGACTCCTGTTCGTTGCCAGTGACCGAATCTCGGCGTATGACTGGGTGCTGCCCACCCCGATTCCAGACAAGGGACGCATTCTGACGGCGATGTCGCTGTGGTGGTTCGATCGGATTGATGACCTCGTTCCGCACCACGTTATTTCCACCCGAGTACCAGATGGGGTTGCCCGGCGAGGAATGATCTGTGCAAACCTCGACATGTTCCCGGTCGAGTGCGTGGTTCGCGGGTATCTGGCCGGATCAGGACTGGCCGAGTATCGCGAGAAGGCTTCGGTGTGCGGAGTGAACCTCCCACCGGGCCTGAAGGACGGCTCCAAACTGCCCAAGACGATCTTCACGCCTGCGACCAAGGCACCGATGGGTGAGCATGACGAGAACGTGACGTTCGACGAGGTCGTCGCCTCCATCGGGCAGGAGGAAGCACAGGTTCTTCGCCGGCTGAGCCTGGCGGTGTACGAGCGCGCAGCCGATATCGCTGGTGATCGTGGCCTGATTCTGGCTGATACGAAGTTCGAGTTCGGAACCAGAGCTGATGGAACGATCGTCCTGGCGGACGAGATCCTCACCCCTGACTCATCGCGCTACTGGCCAGCGGAGAGCTGGGAACCGGGCCACGCTCAACCATCCTTCGACAAGCAGTACGTGCGGGACTGGCTCACCTCACCGGAGTCCGGCTGGGACCGTAACTCGGGGGAGGCCCCACCCCCGCTACCCGACGATGTTGTCGAGAAGACTCGACAGAAGTACATCGAGGCGTATGAGCGCCTGACGGGCAAGCGCTTCAACTAGCGACCCTGCACGCAAGTGATCCGCAGTGACGATAGGATCAGAACTACCGTCAACCCCTGGGAGCGTGCCGTGGCCCGCGTCGTAGTCGACGTTCATCTCAAGCCAGAGATCCTTGATCCACAAGGTAAAGCCGTTGAGGGAGCCCTCGGGCGCCTTGGACTTTCCGGTGTCACGGGTGTGCGTCAAGGCAAGACCTTCACCATCGAACTTGAGGGTGAGCTTGATGACGAGCGCATGGCACATCTGCACGAGTTGGCCGCGAGCCTTCTCTCCAATCCGGTGATCGAGGACTACGCCATCCGCGAGGTATCGGCGTGACCGACATGCGGATCGGGGTAGTTACATTCCCCGGCTCACTTGATGATCGGGATGCCGCTCGAGCCGTTCGTATCGCCGGTGGCGAGTCGGTCGCCCTGTGGCATGCGGATGCCGATCTGCACGGGGTAGACGCTGTTGTCCTTCCTGGTGGTTTCTCGTATGGCGACTACCTTCGCTGTGGGGCCATCGCCCGCTTTGCGCCGGTGATGACTCCTTTGATCGACGCAGCCAAGGGTGGCCTTCCGATTCTGGGTATCTGCAATGGGTTTCAGGTGCTGTGCGAATCACACCTGCTCCCCGGTGCCCTCGTTCGCAACGACCACCTTCACTTCATCTGCCGCGATCAGAAGTTGCGAATCGAGAGCACGTCCACGGCGTGGACAGGCGGCTTCCATGTTGGTCAGGAAATCGTCGTGCCCCTCAAGAATGGTGAGGGCGGGTACGTGGCAGATGAGCGCACTCTTGATCAGCTTGAAGCAGAAGGTCGGGTTGTTGCTCGCTACCTTGATCTGAACCCCAACGGAAGTCGCCGCGATATCGCGGGGATCAGCAATGAGCGCGGCAATGTTGTGGGTCTGATGCCTCACCCGGAGCATGCCGTCGAGTCGCTCACCGGTCCCACAACTGATGGGCTCGGCTTCTTCACCTCCGTCCTGACGAGTTTGGTCAACCGATGAGCCGCCACGTCGACACCGTCTCCGATGCCACGAACAATCCTGAGGTAGATCAGCCGTACGCGGAGCTCGGCCTGAAGCCTGATGAGTACCAGCGCATCAAGGAGATCCTTGGCCGCCGGCCAACCTCCGCAGAGTTGGCCATGTACTCGGTCATGTGGAGTGAGCACTGCTCCTACAAGTCGAGCAAGGTGCACCTGCGGCAGTTCGGTGACAAGAAGCCCGAGACGGACGCCCTGCTCGTCGGTATTGGTGAGAATGCTGGCGTTGTCGACATCGGTGACGGCTGGGCTGTCACCTTCAAGGTTGAGTCGCACAATCATCCGTCGTATGTGGAGCCATATCAGGGGGCGGCCACGGGGATCGGCGGGATTGTTCGAGACATCCTGTCGATGGGTGCGCGTCCGGTGGCTGTGATGGACCCGCTGCGCTTTGGCGCAGCAGATCATCCTGATACCCGCCGAGTTCTGCCTGGCGTGGTTGCCGGAATCGGTGGTTACGGCAACTGCCTCGGCCTGCCGAACATCGGCGGTGAGGTCGTCTTCGACTCCTCATATCAGGGGAATCCACTTGTCAACGCCCTATGCGTCGGCACCATGCGCCATGAAGACATCCACCTCGCCAGTGCCAAGGGGGTGGGCAATCTCGTTGTCCTCTACGGAGCCAAGACTGGTGGCGATGGAATCGGCGGGGTTTCGGTCCTTGCCTCAGAGACCTTCGATGAGGGTGGTCCTGCCAAGCGGCCGAGTGTCCAGGTGGGCGACCCCTTCATGGAGAAGTTGCTGATCGAATGCACGTTGGAGGTTTTGCGCGCCGGCCTGGTTGAAGGAATCCAGGATCTTGGTGGCGCGGGAATCTCATGTGCCACAAGTGAATTGGCCAGTAATGGTGAAGGCGGCATGTACGTCCGCCTGGATGCGGTTCCATTGCGCGATGCCACTCTGACTCCCGAAGAGATTCTCATGAGTGAGTCGCAGGAGCGCATGTGCGCCATCGTGACCCCCGAGAAGATCGACGATTTCTTGGCCATCTGCCGCAAGTGGGATGTAACTGCCGATGTCATCGGTGAGGTGACCGACACTGGCCGACTGGTGATCGAATGGCATGGTGAGACCATCGTTGATGTGCCGCCGAGAACTGTGGCTCACGATGGTCCTGTCTACAACCGACCGCTGGCACGACCGAACTGGCAGGACGATCTGATCGCGGCTACCTCAGCATCTCTGCCCCGTCCGTCCACGTCAGAGGAACTGCGTCAGACGATCCTCACCTTGGCCGCTTCACCAAATCTTGCGGCGAAGAGCTGGATCACCTCTCAGTACGACCGTTACGTCCTCGGCAACACAATCCTTGCCCAGCCGGAAGATTCGGGCATGGTGCGGGTGGATGAGGAATCCGGGCGCGGGGTTGCGGTATCCACCGACTGCAATGGACGGTTCGCGAAACTGGACCCATACAACGGTGCCAAGCTTGCTCTGGCCGAGGCCTATCGAAATGTTGCTGCCACTGGTGCCGCGCCCCTGGCGGTGACGAACTGTCTGAACTTCGGCTCCCCGGAGGACCCGGCGGTGATGTGGCAGTTCAGCGAGGCGGTGCGGGGGCTGGCCGATGGATGTCTTGAACTTGGAACCCCGGTCACCGGCGGAAACGTCAGCTTCTACAACCAGACCGGTGACGTTGCGATTCACCCCACGCCTGTTGTTGGTGTTCTCGGGGTGATTGAGGATGTCTCCACCCGCACTCCGATGGGATTCTCACGCGCGGGTGACGTGGTGCTTCTGCTCGGTGAGACCCGTGATGAGCTGGACGGTTCAGAGTGGGCTCATGTCGTCCATGGCCACCTTGGCGGGGTACCACCGCAGGTTGATCTGGCTGCCGAGAAGACTCTGGCCGAATTCCTCGTTGATGTCGGTCGTACCGGTGTTCTTTCAGCGGCTCATGACCTGTCCGATGGCGGAGTCTCACAGGCGTGTGTGGAGATGGCACTGCGAAATGGAGTGGGTGCCAACATCACGATTCCGGCCGCCATGGATCCGTTCGTCTTCCTGTTCTCCGAGTCAACTGCTCGAGCGATCGTCACCGTCGATCCCGATCGGGTCGACATGGTGATGGCAACGGCTGCAGTGCTAGGGGTTCCCGTATCCACGATCGGCACGGTGGGTGAGCCTGGCGCAGATCTTCGGATCGAGGGTGCGGCAGTGGTCAGTGTCAGCCTCGCTGAGTTGAAGGACGCCTCGGAAGCAACCCTGCCGGCACTCTTCGGATAGTTCGCGCGAGGAACCGGTGGAGTGCCGATGAACTGGCATGACGATGTCTTGGCAGTGCTTGAACAGCACTCATCCGAGCAGCCTCCCGCTCGTGAGTTGGTGAAGGCTGCCGTGAAGGGCAGTCTGGCTCACCTCGTGCAGGTGGCTCCCGGTCGAGCCGTGGAGGTTCGTGTCCCTCCGTACGGTGCTGTTCAAGTCATTGGTGGCACCTCCCATCGACGTGGGACGCCACCGGCGGTGGTCGAATGTGATCCGATCACCTGGTGCAGTCTCGTGGCCGGGGTACTTACCTGGGAGCAAGCCTTGGCCTCGGGTCGACTACATGCCAGCGGTGCTCGCAGCGATCTATCTGACCTCTTGCCCTGTCGTCCTGATGAGTCAGATTCCTGAGGGTTTCGGCGCATTTTCGTAACAACCGGCAGGTTCTGGGCGTCTTGCGGTGCCAACGACCCGACGGCGAGATAGGGTCACTCGTGCGCACTGGATCACGGAGGCGTGCTGTCCACTGCAACGATGCAGCGCAGCGGAATCAAGGGGACGTATATCGATGAGTGACGAGTCCGCTGACATCCGGCGGGACGGAGTTGCCGTACGGCTTCGAGGCCTGCGCAAGACGTTCGGCGATGTGGTCGCCGTTGACAACGTGGATCTGGACATCGCCGATGGTGAGTTCCTGACACTGCTGGGTCCGTCCGGCTCGGGGAAGACCACCGTGCTTCGAATGATTGCCGGATTTGAGCTTCCTACTGCAGGCCTGATCGAACTGGCCGGACGTGATGTTTCCACTCTGCCCCCGTTCCAGCGAGATGTGAACACCGTCTTTCAGGACTACGCGCTCTTCCCGCATCTGTCGGTTCAGGAGAACGTCGAGTACGGCCTCAAGGTCAAGGGTGTGAGCAAGCAGGAGCGTCGTGACCGGGCCACGACTGCACTCGAGTCTGTGCAGCTTGCCGGTTATGGTGGCCGAAAGCCCAATGAGATGTCCGGTGGGCAACGGCAGCGCGTGGCCCTGGCTCGTGCCCTGGTCAACCGACCCAAGGTCCTACTTCTCGATGAACCGCTGGGTGCCCTTGATCTCAAGCTTCGTGAGCAGATGCAGGTGGAGCTCAAGGAGATCCAGCGCGAGGTTGGCATTACCTTCGTCTTCGTCACCCACGACCAGGAGGAGGCGCTCACCATGAGCGACCGAATCGCGGTCTTCAATGCCGGACGAATCGAGCAGGTTGGCCCACCGGCAGAGGTGTACGAACGACCGAGTACGGAATTCGTCGCTGGTTTCGTCGGCACCTCAAATCTGCTGCGCGATGAGTCGGCACGCAAGGTGCTGGGGACGGATGGCGTCTTCAGCATCCGTCCGGAGAAGATTCGGATCGTTGAGCCGATGGCGCCGGCCGCAGCACATGAGCACCATGTCGATGGAACGGTTGCCGAGGTCGTCTACGTCGGCGATACCACGCGCTATGTAGTCGATATAGATCCCGGTGGCAGGCTCGTTGCCGTTTCTCAGAACGCGGAGACCTCGTCATCCCAGGTCCTGGAGAAGCGCGGTCAGCGCATCAGGCTCATCTGGGATCGCGCTCACGAATACAAGGTTCACGACTAGCGGCAACTACGTAACAAAGTCATCACTAGACCGTAAAAGATCAGCCAAGACAGTCAATTAGAAGTGAAGATCGATCTATACATCCACCGACTTCCGGTCCGGAAGGCGTTACATGACAGGAGGACGCAGGTGCAGCGAATTTCGCGCTTGCTTACCGTGACGGCAGCCTCGGCAGCCGTAGTACTGCTGGCGGCCGGCTGTGGCTCCAGCTCATCTGGTGGCGGTGGCGGCTCCAGCGCCTCGTCAACGGCTCGACCCAATCCACCGGCTATGACGGCCGCCACCTCACTCGGTGCCACGGAAGGTCAGCTCAACCTGATCGCCTGGGCCGGCTACGCCGAGAACGGTGGTACCGATCCCAAGGTCGACTGGGTCACCCCCTTCACTGCTGCCACTGGCTGCAAGGTCAATGTGAAGATCGGCAACACCTCAGACGAGATGGTCACGCTGATGAAGACGGGGCAGTACGACGGTGTCTCAGCCTCAGGTGATGCCAGCCTGCGCCTGATCTACGGTGGCGATGTTGCCCCCGTCAACACCGATCTGGTTCCGAACTACGCCACCATCTCGGACTTCCTGAAGATGAAGCCATGGAACTCGGTTAACGGAGTTGCCTACGGAATCCCGCATGGTTGGGGAGCCAACGTGCTTGCCTATAACCCGGCCGTGGTGACAACAGCGCCCACCTCGATGGGTGTCCTGTTCGACGCCAACTCCCCGTACAAGGGCAAGATCTCGATCTACGACTCACCCACCTACATCGCGGATGCGGCTCTCTACCTCATGCGCACTAAGCCGGATCTGAAGATCACCAACCCGTACGCGCTGGACGATACGCAGTTCCAGGCGGCCGTCGACCTGCTCAAGCAGCAGCGGCCACTGGTCAGCAGCTACTGGGCCGACTACACCCATCAGGTGTCCTCCTTCGACTCCCAGGAGAGTGTGCTCGGTACCTCATGGCAGGTGAACGTCAACCTGATCAACGCCGATGGCAAGGTCAAGGTGAATTCACTGGTACCGAGTGAGGGTGCCACCGGTTGGTCGGACACGTGGATGCTCGCGGCCAAGGCGGCCCATCCGAACTGCATGTACAAGTGGATGGACTGGATCACCTCACCCAAGGTGAACGATCAGGTGGCCGAGTGGTTCGGTGAGGCGCCAGCACAGACCAAGGCCTGTGACGTAGCGACCGCTGGATTCTGCGACCAGTTCCATGCCCTCGATGCGGCGTACGCCAACTCGATCTACTACTGGACGACGCCAACCTCCAACTGTCTGGATGGTCGCGGCGATATCTGCAAGGACTATGCGGCCTGGGTCCAGGCATGGACTGAAATCAAGGGTTGATGTCTGCAGTAACAACCGAACCGATGACGAGCCCTCCTTCGGGGGGCTCGTCATCGGGTTCTGCCTTCCTTTACCGCCATCCCCGACTTCGGCTGGCAGGACTTCTCTCGGCGCCCATGCTCTGGCTGGGTGTGCTCTACCTCGGCTCCCTGGCCATCATGCTGCTGGCTGCGTTCTGGACCACCGATGACTTCACCGGTCAGCTGATCAAGACACCAACCTTCAAGAACTTCCACACCCTTCTTACCGGCCAGGTGTACTGGGTCGTGGCACTGCGAACCCTGGGAATCGCAATCGCGGTCACGCTGATCGATATGATTCTGGCCGTTCCCATTGCCTTCACCGCGGCAAAGGTCGTGCGCAGTCGGGGTCTGCGGTACGCACTGGTGATTGCGGTGACGATGCCGCTGTGGGCTGGCTATCTGGTCAAGGGCTATGCCATGGAGACCATGTTCATCAACAACGGTGTGATCGACTGGATGCTTGCGCCGCTTGGCCTCAAAGGGCCGGGTCTGGGTATTCCGGCCACGATCTTCTCCTTGGCGTACCTGTGGCTTCCGTACATGATCCTGCCTATCTACGCAGGACTTGAGCGGCTGCCAAACTCGCTGATCGAGGCTTCCTCTGACCTCGGTGCATCTGCAGGCAAGACCTTCCGCAACGTGATCCTGCCCATGATCAAGCCCTCGCTGATCGCGGGCTCAATATTCACCTTCTCCTTGACCCTTGGCGACTACATCATGGTCAAGATCGTCGGTGGCACCACGCAGATGTTCGCAAACATCATCTATGACAACGTTGGTGTGGCCAACAATCTCCCACTTGCTGCTGCCGCCGCGGTATTCCCCATCACTGTCATCGTCATCTACCTGCTTGCTGTTCGTCGCAGCGGCGCACTCGAGAATCTGTGAGGCGGTTGTGAATCTCAGCAAACCGGCCCGCTGGATCCTCGGTGTGGTGACGGGTCTGGTACTGGTCTTCATCTACTTTCCGCTGTTGGTCGTGCTGATCAACTCGTTCAATGCGTCAAAGGTGTTCTCCTGGCCACCAACGTCATGGACAACTGACTGGTGGTCGAAGGCAGCGAGCAATGACGGAGTGCGCGCGGCACTGCTCACCAGCGTCAAGGCTGGGTTGGGTGCCACACTCATCGCCATCGTGCTGGGATCGATGGTTGCCTTTGCTGTTGCTCGCTATGACTTCTTCGGTCGGGACTCGATCAGCTTCCTGGTGATTCTGCCCATCGCCCTGCCGGGCATCATCACGGGTATCGCTCTCAATGCCTCGTTCAACACGGTGCTGGTACCGCTGGGAATCAGCTTTGGCCTGTTCACCGTGATCCTTGGACATGCCACCTTCTGCATTGTTGTCGTGTTCAACAACGTCGTCGCACGATTGCGTCGCACGGGCAGTTCACTTGAAGAGGCCGCGATGGACCTTGGTGCCGGCCCGTTCCAGACGTTCCGGGATGTGACGTTCCCCGCGGTGCGCTCAGCGCTGGTAGCCGGTGCGCTGCTGGCCTTCGCACTCTCCTTCGATGAGATCGTGGTCACCAGCTTCACTGCCGGCCCTGGCGTGGAGACCCTGCCGCAGTGGATCTTCAACAACCTGTTCCGACCGAATCAGGGTCCGATCATCAACGCAGTTGCTGCAGCACTTCTTATCGCCTTCATCGCACCGGTCTATCTCGCCATGAGAATGTCCGATGGTCCAGGCCGGGTTGTTCAGGTAGGCGCTGAGCCCTAGCCACTGCGCTGGGATACTGGGCAGGTGAGTGAGGAGATTCTCAGCCGTCCGGCACCGGTACCCGATGAATTGCTGACCTGGGGGCCGCAAGCCGATCATGTGGCAGATCTCTTTCTGGGGTCAGCGGAGCGACCGCTCGTGCTCGCCCTCCATGGGGGCTTCTGGCGGCCGCAATACGATCGCACCCATCTTCGTCATCTGGGTAGGGCCGTTGCGGACCATGGATACTCCGTCGCCCTGCTTGAGTACCGTCGGGTACCGGGGGAGCCGGAGTTGACCATGGATGATGTCCGCGTCTGCCTGCAGGTCGTACCGACCTTCCTACACGGTTACTTCAACGGTCAGGTTCTGCTTCTGGGCCACTCTGCAGGTGGTCACCTGGCGCTGTGGGCGGCGTCCATCTGCCCACCGGACGATCTGGTGGGCACCATCGCCATGGCACCTGTCTCTGATCTGCGGGCTGCAGATGAGGCCCACCTGGGCGGGGATGCTGTCCGAGATTTTCTGGGCGGACCGGCCATTGACCATCCCGCCCTCGATCCGACGGCTCTGCCAACCCCGCAGACACCCGTCACTGTGGTACTCGGCGGCAGAGATGATGTCGTTCCAACGGCCGTATCAGATGGTTACGGCATTGCCCATCCTGATGTGACAGTGCTGGTACTCGACTCGGCCGATCACTATGACGTGATCGACCCGATGAGTGAGACCTGGCCGTCGATTGTCGAGACTCTGGATCTCGTTTCCCAAGTGTCGTCATGAGCACACCGCAAAGACCACTAGACTGTTGCCGTGCCACGCGGTGATGGACGGCTGAGTCACGAACTTCTCCCCGGTGAGAAGGGCCCGCAGGATTCCTGCGGTGTCTTCGGCGTATGGGCCCCCGACGAGCAGGTTGCCAAACTCGCGTACTTCGGGCTCTACGCTCTTCAGCATCGCGGGCAGGAGTCCGCGGGTATCGCGGTGAGCGATGGCGCCAACGTCTGGGTGTACAAGGACATGGGGCTGGTTTCCCAGGTGTTCACCGAGGCGGCCCTTGACTCCCTGCACGGCCATATTGCGGTCGGGCACACTCGCTATTCGACAACCGGATCCAGTATCTGGGAGAACGCCCAGCCCACGTTCCGCTCCACAGCTACCGGCCATCTGGCCCTGGGTCACAATGGAAACCTGACGAACACCCACGAACTGGCCCGCCGCGTTCGTGAGCGCGAGGGGTCCAACGGCGAACTTCCCCTCGGCGCATCCGCATCCACCAGCGATACCGATCTGCTCACCTCACTGATTGCCTCACATCCCGACCTGTCGATCGAGGCCGCTGCGATGGAGGAACTTCCCCAGGTGCAGGGGGCATACTCCCTGGTGTTCATGGATGAGACCACGCTCTATGCCGCGCGCGATCCGCAGGGGATTCGGCCACTGACTCTCGGAAAGCTTGAGCGCGGCTGGGTGGTTGCCAGTGAAACCGCAGCATTGGACATCGTGGGTGCATCTTTTGTGCGCGAGATCGAGCCCGGTGAGTTGATCGCGATTGATGAACATGGCCTGCGCAGTCAGCGGTTCGCTACCGCTGAGCCGAAGGGCTGCCTGTTCGAGTTCGTCTACCTTGCTCGCCCCGACACCACTATTTCCGGGCACGGAGTTCACGCTGTTCGGGCAGAGGTGGGACGTCAACTGGCACGTGAGTGTCCGGTCGATGCAGATCTGGTGATTCCGGTGCCCGAGAGCGGAACCCCGGCAGCTGTCGGATACGCCCAGGAGTCCGGCATCCCATTCGCACAGGGGTTGGTCAAGAACGCCTACGTCGGACGTACGTTCATCCAGCCCTCGCAGACGATCCGACAGCTTGGTATCCGGCTCAAGCTCAATCCACTGCGTGAGATCGTCGCGGGCAAGCGACTCGTGGTGGTCGATGATTCGATCGTGCGCGGAAACACTCAGCGCGCCATTGTCCGCATGCTTCGGGAGGCTGGTGCCCGCGAGGTGCACGTGCGCATCTCCAGTCCACCGGTGAAGTGGCCCTGCTTCTATGGAATCGACTTTGCGACCCGTGCGGAACTGATTGCCAACGGGCTCACCGTCGATGAGATCTGCACGTCGATCGGTGCGGATTCACTGGGATTCGTCACACTCGATGGACTGATTGCCTCGACCAATGTTGCCAAGGATCGGCTCTGCCGGGCCTGCTTCGATGGGGTGTATCCCGTGGCACTGCCCGAGCCCGAGATGCTGGGCAAGCATGTTCTGGAGGGGATTGAGTCACGGGTAACCGAATCTGAGCGGACCGTTGTGCTTGAGAATGACGGACTGTTGATTCAAGGTGGCGGCGCAGCGGAGGCGTTGAACTTCCCGTGACCGAGTCCAAGGGTGCAACGTACGCGGCCGCGGGGGTCGACGTAGAAGCCGGTGAACATGCAGTTGCCTTGATGAAGGCGTCGATTGCGCGCGCACAGCGTCCAGAGGTGATCGGTGACTTTGGTGGATTCGCTGGATTGTTCGACGCCTCAGTGATCGCTCGATACGAGCGCCCACTTCTGGCCACCTCCACCGATGGAGTCGGTACCAAGGTGGTCATCGCCCAGCGCATGGACAAGCACGACACGATCGGGATTGATCTGGTTGCCATGGTTGTCGACGATCTTGTCGTCTGTGGTGCTGAGCCGCTGTTTATGACCGACTACATTGCAACGGGCAAGGTAGTGCCCGAGCGCATTGCTGCCATCGTCGCGGGAATTGCTGAAGGGTGTCGGCTGGCAGGTTGTGCACTCGTAGGCGGGGAGACAGCTGAGCATCCAGGCCTGCTGGCGCCGGACGAATATGACGTCGCTGGCGCAGGTACGGGTGTTGTTGATGCCAAGAATCTGCTTGGCCCAGATCGGGTTCGGGTTGGTGACGTGGCCATCGGCATGGCCTCGAGTGGACTTCACTCGAACGGGTACTCACTCGCACGACATGTCCTTCTTGCCCACGCTGGCATGTCACTCGATCAGCAGATCCCTGACCTCGGCCGCACTCTCGGTGAGGAACTCCTCGAGCCCACCCGCATCTACAGCCTTGGCTGCCTCGAGCTTGCTCGGGCCGAGGATGTGGACGTCCATGCGTTCAGCCACGTCACCGGTGGGGGGCTTGCGGCCAATCTGGCTCGAGTCCTGCCCGAGGATATTCATGTCAGGATCGACCGCGGCACCTGGACACCGCCAGCCATCTTCAACCTGATCCGTCAGGTAGGGGAAGTCTCGCAACCAGAGCTTGAGAAGACGTTCAACATGGGTGTGGGCATGATCGCCATGGTGTCCCCCGAGACAGCTGACGCCACTATCCGCCGGCTCACCGAGCGCGGGGTGCCCGCCTGGGTGCTCGGTGAGGCACAGCAGCGGACCGATCAGGTGGGCGACGCCCCGGCCAAGGGTGGCAAGGGCGGCAGTGTTGAACTGGTGGGATGAGGACTATTCCTC
Organism: uncultured bacterium; assembly: GCA_963978055.1. Lineage (GTDB taxonomy): Bacteria > Actinomycetota > Actinomycetes > S36-B12 > CAIYMF01 > Longivirga. The sequence goes on along the minus strand of CAXBQZ010000029.1, from coordinate 13,545 downwards.
GTCCTCATCATCCTCGTAGTACTTCGCGTAGGGATCTTCGTCGTCGTTGTCATCGTCATAAGCGGCCGAGGCCTTACCGACCTCGAGGTCGTGCTGACGTGATGCTGCCAATTCCGCCTGGAGTGCATTGAGATCGGTGTTGACCGTCCCATACTTCAACTCTCGAGCGACCTTGGTCTGCTTGGCTTTGGCCCGGCCGCGCCCCATGGCTCGACCCCCTCACAGGGCTCTCGTGGCCCCTGATCCGACCGACAAAGTGAAAGTTCCCGCGCTACAGCGCACGGTGTGTGATCACATCATAGACATGTCATCAGTACAAGTGTGAGCCGGTATCCACTTATTGCAATCCGAGCTCTTTGCGTACGCCATGTGGGTGAAGTTCGCCATCGCCGAACCATCTGTAAACGGGTCGACCGCAGGCATGGTTCGCAAAAGTCAATTATCGGGCTAAAGTGGACGTAGGTAACGAAAGATGATCGCGCGAGTGCTAGTAGTTCACGGCTTGGGCCGTTAGGGTCGGAGCAGCAATTTCGGCAACAGGTGAGGATGAGATGGCGAGTCGTTTGCCCGAGACAGATGAACTCTTGACCCCCGCAGAGGTGGCGGCGCTCTTCCGCGTCGATCCCAAGACGGTCACCCGCTGGGCGAAGGCTGGCAAACTGACCTCTATCCGTACCCTGGGCGGCCATCGGCGTTACCGTTCCTCAGAAGTGCGCCAGCTGCTTGATGGCATCCCCGAGCAGCGTATGCCGGGTGATTCAGACCTCACCTGACCAGCGAACATGGTCAGATTTCTGAACGATGACCCAGATGTGGTCACCAGGCTCCGCGACGTAGGAGTCTCCTTGGTCTCTATCCACGAGGTTGACGAGTCGACCGCGGTCTCGAGTGTTCTCACCGGATCGGATGCGGACGTCCGGGCTGATGTGGTCCTCGCAGCGCCAGATGCTGCAGCTGCCGACTCCGGGGTCGGGGCTTGGCATATCAATAATCAGGATGAAGCCCACACAGTCGTCGAGGGCACCGGGATTATCGAGTTCTGGTGTGGTGATCGTGCGGTGGCGGCAGTGCTTGAGCCGGGTGACATCATGCTGGTCAAGGGCGCCGAGCATCGCTATCGTCCGCTCACTGACCAGCGCTGGCTGATCCGCTTTTCAGGTGGGGCCGAGGCCGAGCTTCTGCCGACGGAAACTGGTCGACTATCGCAGGGTTGGCCGCCCGCCAGTTAGTCGCGCCGCGCCCTACTGCTCAGCCAGCTCTGCCTGTGCGTCAGCGAGGGGTGTGAAATCAACTGCTGCGGCGCCTTGGTACGGGTTGTCCACGTCGCGCACGAGCAGGATCAGGTACGTGTACGCCAGGGCCAGAACTCCTGGTACGACCCACTTCATGATCGGTGAGGTGAAGTCGATCAGGACGAGCAGCACCAGAACGATGGCGACGAGAAGCGTCATCAGGACATAGCCAGCCTTGATGTACGAGGTATTGCGAATCACCTGCATGCGGCTGAGTGCATTGGACAGATCCCCGTTTGCAGCCAGCATTCGTCCGACGTAGTGGCTGGGGGCACCGGCCTTCTCAACGTCAACGATGAGTTGGGCGGCGTCAGACTGAGCCGCCCACATCTGCTTATCGCTGATGTCACGGTGTACCCATGCCACCACTGCGTCAGCAAGGGTGCTGACCCGTGCTCGCACCCAAGACCCGTCGAGGTCCTTGACGGACAGACCGGCGACAGCAAGTGAGTTGAGCCCGAGTAGCGACTGCGCCAAGACGGCCGGGAACTTCTCGGACTCCTTGTAGTCGGCGAGAACTCCGGCGAGCATCAGACCGACGATGATGGTGGCCCCGGTGATCACCGCGCCGGCATCACTGAAGCTCACCAGTCCCTTCACATCCATTGAGTTGTGCAGCACATAACGAGCGACCAGCACGAGCAGTGCTACGGGCAGGGCGCGAAACACCAATCGCCACTGGCTGGGCTTTGGGCCGGTGATTGCGGTGCTCGGTGCACCAGAGGATGAGGTTGACACCGCTGAAGTATGACAGTGCCGGAGGGTCCAGCGCCCGCAGGGGGATCTCGTAACGGCATAGTCCGCCAAGCGCGACTTCCGCTTCGAACTGATCAACGAGGTCACGTTCATGCAACAACACTGCCCGTTCCCAATACATTGGGGGCGGGCAGTATTGCTTGGCTGGTACATCTCTATATGCAGCAACGAGAGTAAGGGGTGATGAGTTGTTAGAGCGTGGGCAACTCATTGCCGAACCCGCTCAGCCCGATGTGGGCGTGGGCCCGACATCGCCATCGGCGCAGTCTGGTTACCGATCCGACATCCAGGCCCTGAGGGCAGTCGCGGTTGCCAGTGTGGTGCTCTTCCATCTGTGGCCGACGCTCCTTCCCGGCGGGTTTATCGGGGTGGACGTGTTCTTCGTCATCTCGGGTTACCTCATCACTGGACATCTCGTCCGCCAATCGGTGTCAACGGGACAAATATCTCTGCGGTCCTTCTGGTCGGGCCGTGCCAGAAGGCTTCTGCCCGCTGCCTTCACTGTCCTGTTTCTCGTCGAGGTCGCGACATTCCTAGTTGTGCCGATCACCCGATGGCAGCAGTTCCTATCCGAGACGATCGCCTCTGCGGTCTACGTCGAGAACTGGCTGCTGTCGGCCAACTCCGTCGACTACATGGCGTCAACGAATCCTGCCTCTCCGGTCCAGAATTTCTGGACGCTCAGCGTGGAGGAGCAGTTCTACATCGTGGTGCCCCTGCTCCTGATTGCCGCCACGCTGATTCGTACCCGGTCCCGCCGCACCACCCTCATGCTCGTCATTGCCCTGGTCACCGTCGCCAGCTTTGGCTGGGGTGTGCTCCAGACCCAGGCCGCACCACCCCTTGCCTATCTCTCAACCCTCACGCGGGCGTGGGAGTTCGGGGTTGGTGCGCTCATCAGCTTCATCGCGTGGAGAGTTTCCGGAGGCATTCGGCAACTGGCCACCACGGTGGGTGTTGCGCTCATCGTTATCTCTGCATTCACCATGGGTGGTGCGGCCTTCCCGGGAATCGCAGCACTCGTCCCTGTTATGGGTACTGCACTCTGCATCGCTGCCAACTCCGACAGCGGCACGTGGTTGGGCAGGGCTGGAACGTGGTCGTGGGTGGCCTTCCTTGGCGCGATTTCTTACAGCCTGTACCTGTGGCATTGGCCGCTGATCGTCCTGGTGCCATTCATGACTGGCACCGCGATCTCAGGCTGGACGGGCATATTGGTGCTGCTCGGGGCATGTGCCTGTGCCACCCTTTCGTTCCATCTGATTGAAAACCCGCTGCGCTACGCCCCTGTATTCACTACGAGTCCAACCGCCATCCGGAATGTGGCAGTGGCCGCTGTGGCTGGCTCACTCGTCGTGGTCATCCCTGCGATCGCTGGAATGCTCAGAGCCGAGAATTCTGCGCAGGTTGCCAGTGCACGTACTGCTGCCCTCATTGCCACGAATCCGAGATGTCTGGGCGCCCAGTCTTTAGATCCAGCATCGACCCCCTGTATCAATGCGGCCTTGGACGGGCTGCTGGTTCCGGACCCAGTGGCGGCCGGAAGGGATGACTCCAATCGCGCCGAATGCTGGGCGACGAATGGTGTCACTGACCTGCACGTGTGCAGCCTCGGTCAGACGCAGGGCGCGCTCAAGCACCTGATCGCTGTGGGGGATTCGCACAACAACACGTTGATCGCTGCCTACGAGCAGATCGCGAAGACCAATCACTGGCAGATCGATGTTGCAGGACATCGTGGCTGCTACTGGACGTCGGCGATTCAGGTGCAGGCGACACAGTCGCTGGTCTCGGACTGTGAGATGTGGAAGCGCAACCTCAACACATATCTTCAGGTGCACACCGAGTATGACGCTGTGATCACCACATACGACTACGGTCTCTCATCGGTGGTGGCACCGGCCGGCATGACGCAGGAGCAGGCGGTCGTCGATGGGTTGATGCACGCCTGGGCGCCATTGACCTCACGTGGAACTCCGATCATCGCGATCAACGACAACCCACAGGCAGGTGACGGTCACGCCGATTGCGTCGTCAAGTACGGACTTGCCGCAGCACAAGCCTGCGCAGTCCCGCGAACTGTGGCGCTGGGCGCGTTCAACGGTCTGCGCCCGGCCGTTGCCCGCACCTCAGGTGCACATTACGTCGATCTCACTCCGTACTACTGCACAGCAACTACCTGTCCGGCCGTGATCGGTCATGTAGTGGTGTATCGGGACCGAGACCATCTCACGGCTACATACGTCCGGACTTTGGCTCCCTACCTGGGTGCGGCACTTGCCAAGCAACTGTCATGAGTGTTGGCTCGAGTCATGGACCCATCACGTCTTCCCAGGCTCACACCGACCGAACTGAGTGTTGATCAGTCAGCCCTGTACGAGCAGATTGCCGGTGGTGAGCGTGCTCGTGGACCACAGGCGTTCGCACTCGTTGGCGAGGATGGATCTCTGGAAGGTCCGTTCAACGCGTTTCTCTATCAGACCGCATTGGGAACATCGCTGGAATCGTTGGGTGCAGCGATCCGTTACCGGACCTCACTGACCGATCGCGAACGGGAGATCGCCATCCTTCTCACTGCTAATCATCGCGATTCGGAATTCGAGCGTTACGCACATGAGGCGATCGCCCGCAATCTAGGTATGACGCAGGATGAGTTGGCGGCTCTGCGTGAACTTTCCACGCAACATCTTCACGATGAACGTGAGGTGCAGGTGGCCACGACGGTTCTTGCGCTTCTCCATAACGCTGACCTGACGGACGATGAGTATCAGAGTGCCGTTGCTGTGCTGGGCGAGGTTCAGCTCGTGGAAATCACCACGCTTGTGGGCCACTACTCAACGCTGGCCATGCAGATGAACGTCTTTGGGGTGCGACCACCGGAGCAGGTTGAGCACATCGAGTAATCCTCGTACTCACTATTTGATCCGACGGATCTCCTGTGGCCAGCCGCACGCCTCGGCAACTTTGCCACCCCAGTATTTGGCTGCTTCGTCATCGTCCACATTCACGATCGTGAGACCGCCGAGGAACTGAGCGGTGTTGACGTACGGGCCTTGCCCAAAGATGAGTTCACCACTGGTGGCGTCAGCATAGAAGGCGTTTTCCGGTTCCTCGTCAAGCCCGCCGCCGAATACGTAAACACCGGCGTCCACCATCTCGGCGAGAACTGCACGCGCCAGAGGGCCACGCGTGCCGAACCACTCAGCTGTGTGGTCGCCCACCCACTGCTGATTGAAGTAGATGATGTACCAGGCCATGACCCCTCCTGAGTGAAGCTGGATGTCTGCGCACCCTACCAAGTGAGCTAGGGGGATCCGGCTTTCCGCTGCCCGGCGCCAGATGAAGGGGCCATTGCATCCCCGTCGATCATCGACGTAGATAGTTGTTGGGGTGATGGGGTGCACAGTGCTAACGGAGATCAGAAACTTTCAAGAACGGGTCTGACCGAGGCTGAGGCTTACCAGCGTCTGGCGGAGGTTGGTCCAAATGAACTTACAAGAGCTCGTCATCGAAGTCCCCTCCGCGACATAGTCGATCAGCTCATTCACCCGCTGGCGCTCCTGCTGTGGGTGGCTGCAGCTTTGGCGTGGCTGATTCATACACCGGCTCTGACCATTGCGATCGTGGTCGTCATCATGCTCAACGCAGTATTTGCCTTCGTTCAGGAAAGGCAGGGTGAGCAGGCGGTCGAGGCCCTCATGGCCTACATACCGCAGCAGGCCATGGTGATTCGTCAGGGAGTGCGGCGTGAACTGCCAGCCCGTGAGCTCGTGCCCGGTGATGTGATCGAGATCAAGGAGGGAGACCGCGTCTGTGCGGATGCGCGACTTGTTGACGGAGCACTCGAGATCGATATGTCTGCCATCAATGGTGAGTCCCTACCAACTCTGAGATCAGCCGCGCCACTTGACGATCCGTTGTCTGACTCCAGTAGCGCGGTGTTCAGCGGTACATCATGTACGGGTGGCCAGGCGATCGCGGTAGTCACCTCGACTGGGATGCACACCGAGATCGGCCGTATCGCCTCACTGACTCAAGGTGTTACGCGGGAGCAGAGCCCGCTGGAGAGTCAGGTTCGCAAGGTTGCGTGGTTGATCGCCTTTGTGAGCGTGATTGTGGGACTCGCCTTCATTCCCCTTGGCACCTGGCTAGCGGGACTCAGCCTTCTAGATGCGACCTCCTTTGCTATCGGCCTCATTGTGGCGAATGTACCGGAGGGGCTCCTGCCCACCATCACCCTCGCTCTCGCAGTAGCCGTTCGTGAGTTGGCGAGAAGTGGTGCGGTGGTCAAACGGCTATCTGCAGTGGAGACGCTTGGGGCGACGAGTGTCATCTGCACCGACAAGACGGGCACTCTCACCCAGAACCGGATGCACGCCGTACTTGTCTGGACGACCGCCGGTGAGATGTGGCTCGGTGGTGGGGCTCCGTCGCCATCCGATGTTGCCCATTTACATCAGGTGATCGAGGTTCTCGCTCACTGCAATACGGCAACCATCGATACCTCAGCGTCCGACTGGACAACGCAGCCAACGGGAGCGGGTGATCCCACGGAAATCGCACTTCTCCAGGCGGCTGCACAACTGGGTGCGCGATTCGGTGCAGGGCAGATGAACGTCGACCGTCAGCGGCTATTCCACTTCGATCCGGGCCTACGTCTCATGTCGACCATCGATAAGGATTCGGAGGGACTCTGGCTCCACACGAAAGGTGCACCTGAGGAGGTGTTGGCCCGGAGTACTCGGATCGTCGATGCCAGTCAGCAAGTAGTGGATCTTGACGATGCAATGCGGGCACGAGTTATGAACGCCGTGCAGAGGTATGCAACTCGCGGACTTCGGCTCATCGGACTGGCGGTGCGGGACCTTCGGGAGTCAGTGGTGCCGGACGATCGAAGTGAGGCCGAGCGCGACCTGACATTCTGTGGGTTCGCGGGTCTACTGGATCCGGCCCGGCCCGAAGTGAAACCAGCGGTGGCCAAGTGCCACAGTGCAGGAATTCGCATCTTCGTCGTGACTGGCGATCATCGACTGACGGCTGCAGAGATTGCTCATGAGGTTGGTATTGGATCCAAAGATCAAAACGCGGTCGATGCCAGTGACATTGACCAGTTGGACGACACAGACTTCAGCGAACTGTTGGAAAGTCAGCAGGAGCTCGTCATCGCACGTTCCTCCCCTGAGATGAAGATGCGGATCGCCGAGTCACTGCAGGCTGGTGGACATGTGATCGCTATGACGGGGGATGGGGTTAATGACGCTCCCGCCCTGCGACGAGCAGATATTGGTGTGGCCATGGGCCGCTCGGGGACTGACGTGGCCCGAGAAGCAGCCACGATGGTGCTCACCGACGACAACTTCCGAACCATTGCGCAGGCGGTCGAAGCAGGCCGACGGGTGTACGACAACGTGCGCAAGTTCGTCCTCTACATCTTTGCCCACGCGACTCCCGAGGTTGTGCCGTTCTTGTTGTTCGCGCTGTCGGGTGGTCGGATTCCCCTCCCCATCACGGTGCTGCAGATCCTCTGCATCGATATCGGAACTGAGACCCTCCCCGCTCTCGCACTTGGACGAGAGAAGGCTGAGCCTGGATTGATGGAGCGGCCCCCCAGGCCCAAGAGTGAGCGGCTGATTCAGCCGGGCCTGCTGATACGTGCCTGGCTGCTGCTCGGTGGGGTGAGCGCAATTCTCGTCACCGCAGGGTTTCTGGCCACGTTGAGATCGGGGGGCTGGAGGTTCGGTGACGATGTGAGCGGCAACAGCAGCCTGCATCACGTGTATCTGCAGGCGACCACCATGACATTCCTCGGAATCGTGGCCTGCCAGGTGGGCACGGCGATGGCGGCCCGGACGGATCATGCATCACTGCGTCAGATTGGTGTGTTCTCGAACCGTCTGCTGCTGTGGGGCATCGCGTTCGAATTGGGGTTCGCCGCCTTGATCATTCTCACCCCGGGTATAAACAAGATGCTTGGGATGGAGCTGCCACCGGGTCCACTGTTGCCATGTCTGCCGTTCTTCGCACTGATCGTGTGGGGTGTGGACGAGTGTGCACGGTTCCTCAAAAGAAAACGTGGGAGCCACCGATGACGGTGACCCCCACGTTCAGGTGTCGATCTCAACCGGCGATGCGGATGAGCTTCTTGTTGATGAACTCCTCGATACCGAGGGTGCCAAGCTCACGACCGAAGCCAGAGCGCTTGGTTCCACCGAATGGCAGCTCAGGTGCGTCAAGGCCAACGCCGTTGACGAACACCATGCCGGTGTCGAGGGCGTTCGCCACGCGCAGTGCCTGCTCTGAGTCAGTGGTGAACAGGTACGAACCCAGACCATAGGCAGTGTCGTTGGCAAGGCGGATCGCCTCGGCCTCATCAGCAACGCGGTAGACCTGGCCGATCGGACCGAAGAGCTCCTCGCGGTAGGCCGGGTTGTCTGGGGTCACGTTCGTGAGAACGCCGGTGGGGATCCAGTTGCCCTTGATGTCACCCGAGGTTGCCAGCTCGGCGCCTGCGGCAATCGCACGGTCGAGCTGGTCGGTGAGCATGGCAGTAGCGCGCGCTGAAGACAGTGGTGTTGGGGCACCCGCGGCCACCATCTTCTCGGTGTACTTGGCGACGAACTCGTCGTAGAGACCATCCACAACGATCACTCGCTTTGCTGCGTTGCAGGCCTGACCGGTGTTGTCGATACGTGCGAAGACAGCGGCATCGACGGTGGCGTCCATATCGTCCGTGCTCAGCAGGATGAACGGATCTGAACCACCAAGCTCGAGCACTACCTTCTTCAGGTTGCGTCCGGCGATCTCAGCCACCGCGGCACCTGCGCGCTCTGAACCGGTAAGCGAAACACCGCGGATCGCCGGGTGGGCAATCACCTCGGCGATCTGCTCGTTGGTGGCGTAGATGTTGACGTAGACGCCCTCGGGCACACCTGCCTCAGCAAACAGGCCAGCAATGAACGCCGATGATTCGGGGCACTGCGGTGCATGCTTGAGCAGGACGGTGTTGCCGACGACGAGGTTGGGGCCGGCGAAACGAGCAACCTGGTAGGCCGGGAAGTTCCACGGCATGATGCCAAGGAGTGCGCCCACGGAGGACGGACGGACGAAGGCTGAGCCCTCACCACCCTCGAGTTCAATCGGCTTGTCAGCGAGCAGTCGCTCTGCATTGCGTGCGTAGTACTGGAAGATTGCACCGCTGAACTCGGTCTCTCCGACTGCGTCGGCAAGCGGCTTGCCCATCTCGCGCTGGATGATTGCGCCCAGCTCGGCTGCACGCTCGATGTGCAGATCTCCGATTCGCTGCACGATGGCGGCACGCTCGGCGATGGACTTGGCTGCCCAAGCCGCGTGAGCACCCGCAACTGTGTCCACGGCTGCGCGCACCTCGGCATCGGTGGCGGTTGGGTATGTGGCTACCAGTTCACCGGTGGCGGGGTCTACGACTGCGTACTGTTCCATGGTTCTCCTCGTGACTGCGTTAACGATGTTTCAGGCCCCGTGGGGCCCAGTCCTCGATCGTACGGGTGGGACGCGGGTCTGCGCCACGGAAGGGCGGAAAAGATGCCAGGGACTGCCGGCTCGGCGAGGTGAACAGCGTGGGCCTCAGGGTTCGGCGTTTATGTTCCCGGTCACACGTCGCCAGGTGACTGCCGCCGTTGCCAAGGCGGCGATGGTTGCTAGGAGCATCGCCACAAGGGGAGGTGTTCTCGTCACGGTGACGGCAAATGCCAGGCAATAGACGAGATAGATCGGCACGCTACCCACCAGGCCGCGCAGTGCCTCTGTTGCCTGCACCGGTCCGGATCGGTGGGCAATGAACAGCGCCAGAGTGGTGGTCATGACCGGGTATGCAGCAACGGCGCCAGCAAGTTCGGGCCCGGCGAGCTTGTTCGCCAGTGAGATTCCGGCGACCACCACGGCACCGGATACAAGAGAGAGTCGCTGCTGGGTCGGGCTGGCAGCCGCAAGAGGTTCCGATGGTGCAGGACGTCGACCCATGAACATCGATCCCACGGCGATCGCGATGATCCCAAGCACGATTCGTCCCACACTGGGGAGCGGGATGATGAGAAGGGAGGCTGTGACGTACGCGACGGTGGCGGCAATGAAGCCTCGGATTGCACCCCAGCGAGGTGCAGTGATGGTGAACGTCACCGCGTAGGTGATCATCGGTGCAATATGACCAGCGGCGCTGAATGCGGCAGTGGCGGCATCGACCGGTGAATTGACGATGGCAATGGAAACGGCCGCGACGGCGAATGCGATGGGGAGGGTGGCGAACCAGCCGGCGGCGGCAGCACCAAGTCGGTGTTCGACCCGCTGGGCCACAAACATGGTCAGCACGGCGATACCGATGATGACCAGTTCCATGACGAAATCCTGCAGCCGTCTGCGACGGATGGGAAATGCGCTAGCCGTCTGATCTATACGATATGCGTATGAATCTAAACCTGATCCAGTTGCGAGCCTTTCTGGCGGTTGCTGATGAGGGCACGTTCACTGATGCGGCCATTCGTCTGGGGGTATCCCAGGCGTCAGTCTCACGAGCCATCAACGGTTTGGAGGATGCCCTCACCGTGACGCTTTTTCATCGCACAACGCGCGAGGTGGCTCTGACAACCCAGGGCCGCGCCATCCTGGCACATGCACGCCGAATCGTGACGGAGGTGGAAACCCTGAAGAGTGCAGCTTCTCGAGCTGCTGCCGAGTTGCGAATCGGATATGCGTGGGCGGCCCTTGGCCAGCACACCACTACCGTGCAGCGTCGGTGGTCCGAAAGACATCCCAGCGCAACTCTGCTCTTCGTTCAATCACAGACGAGGATGGCCGGTCTGGCAGATGGCACGGCCGATATCGCAGTGCTGCGCGTACCGGTGGACGATCACAGGTTTGAGGTTGTTGCAGTGGGCTCAGAACGCCGGGTGGGCGCTGTCTGCGTTAACGATCCACTGGCCAAACGTCGTTCACTCACACTGACAGATCTGGCAAAGCACACTCTGGCCATCGATTCGACCACCGGTACCACCGTGCCGGAGTTGTGGCCGTCACATGATCGGCCGCAGCATCTGCGACATACCCACACGGTTGAAGACTGGGTCAATGTCATCGCCGCCGGACATGCCGTGGGCATGACGACAGTTGCGACATCCAAGCAGTTCCGGCATCCGGATATTGCGTACCGGCCGATGCGTGATGTGCCGGACGTGACCGTGTCACTGGCCTGGCGACGTGGCGAGGCTCCACACCATGTGCACGAGCTCGTAGACGTGGTGCGAGAGGTGTTCTGCTTTGTGGCGGATTAGTGCCATGAGTCTTGGGGCAGACGGCGAAGGAAGGCCTTGGTTGAGGCTCTCATTGCGCTCACAAATGGCTATCGAGCATTGTGCTGCGTCAGGTGCGCACCTAGCGTCGATTGGACTGAATATCTGACTGGGACGAGGTTCTCGCCATGAAGCGAATTGTGATTGCCGCACTTACGGTCCTGACGGCAATGGCGTGTGCCTTTCCCCTCGGTGCCTCACCCGCGCAGGCTGCCACTGGTGACCCCACGCTGTCGTGGGCGTACGCGATCCCCAACCCGGTCCGAGGCAACCAAGCCGTCATCACGGCAAGTGCTGCCGTGGTATCACCTGCGGTTGAGGTGAAGAAGGTGTGCGCCGCGTTCGATGGTGTTCCCGTGAGCGCCGATATCAGTCATTACTCTGGTCAGTACTTTGGGGATCTGACCGCTGGGGCCGGTCTGGCGATCTTCGATTCCGCAACCGGGTGTTGGAATTCGACGGGCATTAAGTCAAATAACAACAGTGCGATCGGGCCGACGGCGTTGGGTCTTCTCCCTGACACCACCAAGTGGACTGATGGCACTCACACAGTGACTATCACGATCACTGATGACCTTGGACATTCCGCGTCGTTCCAGACGTCCTTCACGACGCTCAACGCAGCTCCCACCGCCACCGTCACCAACTACACGAACGGTGACACCGTTTCCGGTCAGATCGTCATTTCCGTGCAGGGTTCGGTGGATGGGAGTGGCACTGCGCAGATGGCCTCATGGTGCGTAACGCGTGATGGGGCCAAGGAGACGCAGAACGTTGCCTCCCATGCGGGCCCGTACTACGGCGACCTCCAGTCGAACAACGCAAATTTCGATGCTGCGACTGGTTGCTGGACGCCGTTGCCTGGGCCACCGCCCACGTCATTGCTTGGTGGGGCGGTCGCCTACGACACCTCGACCTGGTACGACGGTGATCACACCATTGTGTTTACTCTCACCGACACCACCCCGCGACATGTGACTGTCAGCATTACGCTGCACTCATCTAACAACCATCCGGCGCCGACGCCCAAAGCCTCGCTCACGGTCACGCCCAAGCCCATTGTTGTGACGACTGCCGCAACCCACTTCTCGGCACGATGTGGCATCAGCATCGGCACTGTGCACTCCTGCCGTGTAGTGGCGAAAGCAGGCTCCGTCGTTGTGGCGAGTGGAACAAAGACAGTTGGTGCTGGAGCAACAACTGCTCTGGTAACCCTGACCGTCAACGCTGCGGGTCGAGCGCAGTTGACGGCGCACAATGGGCTGCTGCAGATCACTCTCACGGCAACGGTCACACCCGGCTCGGGTCCGGTGCTGACAGCGACCGCGACGGACTCCCTGGTGGCAAAGACGGTGAAGGTCGCGCTGGCCTCGAGTGTTCTGTTCAGTTCGGGCTCGGCTGTTCTTACCAAGTCCGCAGTCAAGCTGATCACTGAACTCGGCAAGAAGGTGGCTGGCTCCAAGTCCGCAAGCTGTGCTGGCTATACCGACAATCAAGGGTCAGCGTCCTACAACTTGAAGCTGGGAATGGATCGCGCTACTGCCGTGTGCAAGATCCTGAGCAAGTACATCAAGAAGACGACTGCTACCTCTTTCGGCATGGGTCATCCGGTCGCCACAAACACAACTGAGGCAGGTAGGGCCAAGAACCGCCGGGTCGTCATCACCATTACCAACGCCTAGTCAGCCAGCGTCGACAAGTTGGGACGCAGTTTCCCCGGGCTATCGAATGATGTCCTCGCCAGAGGTATCATCAATTGACTTGTTTCAAGGGGGGATTGTGAGTCGTACGACTCTTGCCGCGGTGGTCTTGGCACTGCTTGCCAGTTCACTGGGTGCTGCTGTGCCCGCAGTTGCTGTGCCTGCGCCCGCTGTACACGTCCGCGTTTCGCAGCCGACACCAGCGGATTGCACGATCTTCGTCGTTAACGGCACCGCTCTCGGGACCGCCGGGGATGATGTCATCTGCGGGACTCCGGGCGACGACACGATCCTCGGTGGCGGCGGCAGCGACACCATTTTCGGCTTCGGTGGAAACGACTACATCGATGCTGGTGCAGGAAATGACTGGGTTGATGGTGGTGCCGGTTACGACCAGATTGTGCTGGGTCCCGGCGATGATTACGCCAATGGCGGACCGGACGCAGATCAGCTGTGGGGTGATTCCGGGCTCGACAA
>CAXBQZ010000028.1:0-33925 GCA_963978055.1 uncultured bacterium | reverse complement strand
GAGAACCCAGCCAGGGCAAATCGCATTGCAAGTCAGCCCAGAGGTGGCGTTTTCTAAGGCTGTTACTTTTGTTAATCCCACAATGCCGTGTTTGGCGGCCACATAAGCGGATTTCTGAGCGGATGCGACCAAACCGTGTACCGAGGCAAGATTGATGATGCGTCCCCATTTTTTTTGCTGCATGTAGGGGATTGCCAAGCGCGAGGTATGAAATGCGCTGCTGAGATTGATGGCGATGATCGCATCCCACCTCTCAACTGGGAAATTCTCAATAGCCGCCACATGCTGAATACCAGCGTTGTTAACCAAAATGTCGACACCCCCGAATTGCGTTTTGGCGAACTCCATCATGTCTTGTATTTCGACAACTTTGCTCATGTCTGCAGGATGGTGAGCAACTTTGACCTTGCAAGCTTCAATTTTTGCCTGAGGACCTGCTACATCTCCGAAGCCGTTCATCACAATATTGGCGCCTTCCTTGGCGAGCGCGATGGCTATACCTAAGCCAATACCACTAGTGGAACCTGTTACAAGTGCTGTTTTGCCTGCGAGTTGTAATTGAGACATTTTTAGAAACCCCTTAGAAAAAAATAAAAAACTTGTGACATTATGAGGTTTTCGCATTCAAGCGTTTGACATGGACAACGGAGTTTTAGAAAAAGCTAGAAATTTCGCACAGCCTTTGTTGCAAGGCCGTGCATTTGATAGCGGCGAAGATGTTCTTGCGCATGCTGATGCCATGGTCGATACGCTTGTCCAGATGGGCGATTCGATAGATATGCAGGCTGCTTGCTATTTGGTCTATGCCTGTGACCACCTTGCAAAACCTGAGGATGTGATTGGCAAGGCTTTTGGTGCCAGTTTTGCAACTTTGGCGATAGAGACGTCGCGATTGATTCGGGCGAATTCCACCGTCACCATCAGCTGCCCAGCCTCGGTCACCTACAACGGTGCTGCCCAGACTCCTTGCTCTGGCACCATCACCGCACCAGGAATCAGCCAGGCAGCCACCCCACTGGTGTACACGAACAACACGAATGCCGGAATCGCCTCGGTGTCCTTCACCTACGCGGGAACCGCCAACGTGAACGGCTCAACGGGTTCGGCAACATTCACCATCGCGAAGGCGAATGTGAACATCACTGCCTCCTCCCCTGCCGCAATCACCTACGGCACCAACATTCCAGCGATCACCTACACCAGCTCGGTGGCGGGCCTGACCTGGAACCCGGCGATCACCTGCGCTGTCTACGCAAGCAGTGACACGGCGTACGCAACGGCACTCACCGGGGTTCAGAACGCGGGCACCTATGTGACGCACTGTGCGAACGGTGTGAACGCCAACTACTCCCCGACGTACATCAACGGCTCGCTGACCATCAACAAGTCGGCCACAGCAGTGACTGTGACCGCCTCGTCCCCGGCAGCCATCACCTACGGAACAGCAGTTCCTGCCATCACCTCCAGCCCAACTCCAACTGGTGGTTGGACCACCGCCCCCACCTGTGGCGTGTACACGAATGCCAACTCGACCACGGCACTGACCGGGGTTCAGAACGCAGGAACGTACGTCACGAAGTGCTCCGGTGGTGTGGCAGTCAACTACTCGAACATCACCTACGTGAACGGCTCGCTCACCATCAACCGTGCAGCGCTGACCATCACGGCGAACTCGGGTACGCAGACCTATGGAACTGCACTGCCAGCAATCGGGTTCACGACAAACCCGACGCCAGCTACCTTCACGACGAATCCGACCTGTGGTGTGTACACCTCAGCGGCCTCGAATACCCGCCTCACGGGTACCCAGAACGCCGGCAACTACGTCACCAAGTGCTCGGGTGCGGTGAGTGCCAACTACACGATCACGTATGTGAACGGTACCTACGTGATCAACAAGGCAACCGTTACCATCACGGCCCAGAGTCGTACTGGTACTCGTGGTGGGGCAATCCCGACCCCGACGTACACCTCCAACCCGAACACGGTCACGTACTCAACAACACCGACCTGCCGGGTCTACAACACCAGCGACACGAACTTCACCACTCCGCTGACGGGTACCTTCCCGAACGTGGCCGCGACGTACGTGACCCGCTGCACCGGCGCAGTTTCAACCAACTACACGCCGACCTACGTCAACGGAACGATCACCGTGGCGTAACTGCTCGACTGATTCACTGAACCACCGCTGTGGGGGTGGGGTGCCTGTGGCACCCCACCCCCACGGTCCGTTGTGGGCAGACGCCCGTAGGCCGACACTCGTTTCCTCACCGTCAACATTCACGAGTGCACAATGACCTCACCAATCAGGTAAATCAGCCCCGGATATGACCCGCTTGCGCGTCATCGTTGCTAGCCTGACCTCGCGGTTCATTCGATGTGACCCGCTACTCGCACCAGAAACGACTGGAGAAAAAGCATGAGCGTGATGTCCTGGCGCCGATCCCCACTCGCGGCCCGGCACCGAGCCCTGGGATCGGATCTTGAAGACTGGAACGGTATGGAGACTGCGTGGATGTACTCCACCAGCACCCTGCCCGATCAACATGAGGCAATCAGGACCCGCGCTGGTCTGATGGACGTGTCCGGACTCAAGAAGGTTCACATCGTCGGTGAGCACTCACATCACATTCTTCAGCTCGCCACCACTCGCGACGTCCGCAAAATCTACCCGGGCAAGTCGGTCTACGCATGTCTGCTGAACGACGACGGCAAGTTCGCCGACGACTGCATCATCTACCGCACAGGCCCGAACTCCTACATGTTCGTCCACGGCTCAGGCAACGGCTACGAAGAGATCAACCGCGCAGCTCAGGGCAAGAACGTCGCCATTCTTTTCGATGACGATCTCCAGGACCTGTCACTGCAGGGCCCACTGGCCGTGGAATACCTGTCCAAGCACGTTCCCGGGATCCGGGACCTCCCGTACTTCCACCATATGCAGACCCAGCTCTTCGGCAAGCACGTCATGATTTCGCGCACCGGCTACACCGGTGAGCGTGGCTACGAGATCTTCTGCCGCCGCGAGGATGCCCTCGAGATCTGGGACACCATCTTGGACGAGGGCAAGGAGATGGGCATCATCCCCTGCTCCTTCACCACTCTGGACTGGCTGCGCGTGGAGAGCTACCTGCTCTTCTACCCCTACGACAACTCGCAGATGTACCCGTTCGAGAACGAAGGCCCCGGCGACACCCTGTGGGAGCTTGGCCTGGACTTCACCGTGTCACCGGGCAAGACCGGATTCCGCGGGGCCGAGGAGCACTACCGACTCCAGGGTAAGGAGCGCTTCAAGATCTACGGAGTCATCGCCGACACCGATCAGGTGCTCGATGCTGGTGACGAACTCTGGGCTGACGGCAAGAAGGTCGGCATCGTCACCTGCGGGATGCACTCACGTGCAACCGATCGCTCACTGGCCATCGCCCGCATGGACGTGGCGGCAGCCGTCGAGGGAACCAAGCTCGAGGTCAAGGGTGCAAACGTCGAATGCTCGGCAACCGCACACCCGATCAACTTCGATGATCCTGACAAGAAGAAGCGCACCGCCAAGGGTTAGTAGCTCTTTGTCGTGGGGTGGCTGCGGCATTATCACCGCCCACCCCACGACAGATACAAAGGAACGGAATCACAGTCATGCTGGTGGAAGGCATCAAGAGCCGACCGATCTATCATCCCCTGGAACCTCGACCCGGAACACTTCATCTGTTCGTGGCGGACGCCGAGGGTGCCGAGGCCATACTTGAATTGGCCGACAGGACTCCCGAGGGATTCTGGGAGAAGGCACACATCCTCTACATTCCCCGCAGTGCCGCCGGTAAGGGCTATGAGGAGCGTCTGCAGGGCCTCATCTCTGTGCCGCTGTACGTCGCGCCCACGATCTCGTCGGCAATTCCCCGTCTCACCAAGGAACTCAACGACGCCCACATGGGTACCCAGATCTACCTAGCGGGCACTGAGGGCCTCGTTGGCCAGGCGATGCTGGTTGCTCTCGACGCCGGCGTCGATGCTGGCTCGATCCAGAAGGAGCACCGCGGATCAGAGGCGCGCCGTGTGCAGTGCGTGCACTGCAAGGGCATCACAGAGGACGTCACAACCCAACCGGTGAAGTGCGCACACTGCGGCCTCATGCTCCTGGTCCGCGATCACTACTCACGTCGGATCGGCGCTTTCCAAGGTGTGTGCATCGATGCGGAGCAGCCGGGCACAGCACCGGAGCCCGAGGAGGCGTTCCTGTGATAACGAAGTCCGCAGACAAGACGCCCAAGATCGAGGTCGAGGTAACTCGCATCGAAGAGGTCAGCGACATCATCAAGAGATTCACGTTCACCCCGGTGGACGGGGCACCACTACCTGTATTCGGCGGTGGCGCGCACATCGTCGTCGAGATGCAGGATGGCGAGGTCTTGCGCCGCAATCCGTACTCACTGGTGAGCAAGCCCGGAAGCACTGAGAACTATCAGATCTCCGTACGCCGAGACGATGTCGGCCGCGGCGGATCCCTCTTCATGCACAACAAGTTGAATGTGGGCGACAGTCTCCTCGTGAGTCACCCGGTCAATCTCTTCCCCATCGATCGTCGCGCCCGCAAGCACCTCCTCATCGCCGGTGGAATCGGAATCACGCCGTTCCTGGCCATGATGGCTGAGCTTGAGGATGAGGCGGCAAACTTCGAATTGCACCTGTCCGTCCGAACCGATGGCGCATTCCTTGACGAGCTGCGCGGTCTCTACGGATCCAAGGGCACGTTCTACCGGGATGATCAGAACGAGGTCATTCCTCTGGTTGATCTGCTCTCCGGCCAACCGCTGGGAACTCACCTGTACGTCTGTGGTCCAGGCGGAATGCTCGACTGGGTCCTACGCACGGCTGAGGCTGCCGGCTGGCCGTCACAGAATGTGCACTACGAACGGTTCCTGGCCCCTCCCATCGGTGAGCCCTACGAGGTGCAGTTGGCTACCTCAGCCATCACGGTCAAGGTTGGTGGCCACCAGAGCATGCTCGAGGCCATCGAGGCAGCCGGAGTCGATGCGCCGTACCTATGCCGTGGCGGTGCATGCGGACAATGTGAGACTCGGGTGATCTCGTACGACGGAGAACTGCTGCATAACGATCACTACCTCACCGAGGATGAGCATGCCAGCGGTACGAAGATCATGCCGTGCGTATCTCGCTTCCAAGGCCGTGAACTCGTCCTCGACCGATAGTCTTGAACTACCGCTAGGAAAGGCACACAGATGACTACGTTGGACTACTTCCACGACGAGACCTTCCGGGACGACTTCAGTTTCTGGAACAGTCCCGCGGCGATTCGTCGATTCCCGTTCCCGTTTAACGAGGACAAGTACATGTACTCGGTAAACCTCGAGCCGCATGTCGCATTTAAGCCGGGATCGGTCTTCGAGCACTCATTCGACGTAGATGAGCACTACGTCAGCGAGATGCGTGACCGCGCTCTGGTGCTGCAGGAGGATCCACTTCGCTGTCAGTCGCTCCCACACATGAACATCGCCGGGTGGGACCTACTGGAACTGATCATGACGAAGAAGGCCGCGGAATACCCGCAGTGGTTTGAACTGCATCAGGACGGCGATCGCTGGCGCTGGGTCAACCGCCCGCTCGGGATTGATGACACCTTCACGTTCCTGGACAACACCACACTTCCGTATGGTCCGATGGAATACATCATGCGCCAGACGCAGGGTGACTACGCCATTCTCGATCAGCGCGACAACAACCTCTGGATGGACGCGGGCATGGTCACCACCCAGGCTGACTGGTCCCTCGACTTCGATATCGGCATGAACTTCATGGAGTGGCACGGCCCAGTTCCTCTCGCACATGAGATGGGCATCTTCGACCGTGCTCTCAAGTTCCTCTTGAACGTTCGACAGGGGCAGCCTGCACGCCGCCTGAACTGGACCATGACTGTAAACCCACGCCTTGACACCAGCCCGGAGCGCTATGCCAAGTGGGGCTCGGACCGAATGACCGTCAATGCTGACAACGTTGGCGAGGTCATGCACCTGCGTGTGGAGTTGCAGAGTTTCTGGCGGCTACCGCGCTCGAACGCACTTGTGTTCCCGATCCGCTGCTACCTCATCTCACTGAAGGATCTGGCCACCGTGCCCAAGTGGGGTCGACGATTCCATCGAGTGATTCGTGATCTGCCCGATGAGCTTGCCGATTACAAGGGCCTGACAATCACCCGCCCCTACGTCATCGAATACATGTCCCAGTTTGACGATGGGGCACCCACCTCACCGGGGATCTTCGCGGACGACGAGTAACTCACGAAGACATCACACAGGGCACGTAGGCGTCTGCTTACGGGCCCTGTGTGATGGTACGTCCGGCTTATCGCGCTGGGCGTAGGCTGACCAGATCGGGCGTTATCTGGTCAAGCGAGGTGACTCCCATAAGACGCATAGTCTGCTCAACCTCCGCGCGCAATATCTGCGCTGCGCGACGAACCCCGCGCTCACCATCGGCCATGATCCCGTACAGGTAGGCGCGACCAACCAGAACCCCGCTGGCCCCAAGGCCGATTGCGGCGACTACATCGGCGCCGGACATCACTCCCCCATCGATGAAGATGGGGAAGTCTGCTCCGCATCGCTCCCGAGCGGGCGCAAGGAGTTCCAGGGGAACCGCAGACCGATCCAGTTGTCGACCACCGTGATTGGACAGGATCACCCCGTCCACTCCGGCGTCCGCGAGCATCACTGCGTCATCCACGTTCTGCACACCCTTGATCAGGAGCTTTCCATTCCAGGAATCGCGCAGCCAACGCACGTCGTCAAGGGTGATGGACGGATCGAACACGTTGTTGATCAGATCTGCCACCGTTCCGTCAGTGGACTTCAGCGAGGCGAACTCCAGAGGTTCGGTGCTGAGGGCGTTGATCCACCACTTGGGGTGCACTGCCATTCCCGCCAATGTCTTCAACGTGAGCTGTGGCGGAATGGTCAGCCCATTGCGGACGTCACGCAGTCGAGAGCCAGCGACCACGGTATCCACGGTGAGAATAATCGTCTCGTAGCCCGAGTCGGCCACCCGAGCAAGTAGGTCACGACGGGACTGATGCTCGCGCAAGAGGTATAGCTGGAACCAACGGCGAGCATCTGGCACCGCACGCGCAAGATCCTCCGGGGACGTAGTCCCCAGAGTTGAAAGTGCGTACGGAATGTCGAACTCCTGTGCGACCCTGGCGACTGCAGTCTCGCCCTCGACATTCATCATCCGAGTAAATCCCGTGGGACTGAATGCGAACGGCAAGGCACTGCGCCGTCCCAACATGTCCCAGGACGTATCGATGACAGCCACATCGTTGAGCACATGTGGACGGAATTCCACCCGCGCAAAGGCGTCGCGCGAGCGGGCAAGACTCAACTCCTGCCCCGCTGCACCGTCCACATAATCGAAGACGGCTCTCGGTGTTCGACGCTTGGCAATCGATCGAAGGTCAGCGATCGATACCGCCCGGTCTACTGCGGATGGCCCGGTGAACGGGGCGCGCAATGCCAACAGTGGCCGGACCTCCGCCCACTGCGGGATGCGTCGCTCAACCATCACTTACTCCGACAGCAGCGATTACAAATCCAAACCGCGGGTGAGGGCACCATCCACCACAAGATTGGTGCCCATCGTGAAGCTTGAAACCGGACTCGACAGGAAGACGATGGCGGTGGCCATCTCCTCGGGCGTCCCCATCCGTCCAGTGGGATTCATTCCAAGGGCCATGTTGTAGAGGTCAGGATTGCCCTGCTCGATGCTCGCCCACACGCCACCGGGAAAGTAGGTGTTACCAGGGGACATCACGTTGGCACGGATACCCTCTGGTGCCAACTGCAAGGCCAGACCGCCGGTATAGCCGTTGATTGCGGTCTTGAAGGTGCCGTAGGGGCCAGCAGCGAAGTCAGCCTCTCGAGCGGAAACACTCGAGACGGTGACGATGGACGGATGTGCACTCTGGCGAAGGAACGGCAGGGCAGCGTCCACTGTGTTGACGGTGCCCATCAGGTCGGTTTTGAACGAGGCTTCCCAGTTCTCCGGTGTGTTCGGAATTGCGAGCGCACTCACATTGCAGACCACCATGTCGATGCCACCGAATTCGGCGCCAGTTGAAGCAACCCAGGCCGCAACTCCTGCCGCGTCAGCCACATCGAGTACGGTGCCAATCACCTTCGTACCGTGGGCTGAAAGCTCCTGCTGCGCAGTGGCAACATCGTCCGCATTGCGGGCGCAGAACGCGACATTGGCCCCCTCCGCCGCGAACAGCTCACAGGTCGCCCTACCGATCCCCTTCGTGCCGCCCGTGACGAGTGCGGTGAGGCCGCGCAAACGTAGATCCATTGTGAAACTCCTGACTGGATGAATGAGCGGTAATGGGAACTAGGGGTGATGGGGATATGAAATCGAGCCGAGTGAGGCTGCACGTTCGCGCATCAGCGCGTGCATTCCGTCATACGCACCCACAGTTGGCAGGTATTGCTTGGCTGCCTTCAGCACAACGCTGTAGTTGACGTCGACCACATTGGCGATCGGTGCATGTGTCATCTGTGACAGCAGCTGGTAGGCGTCCATGGTGTGAAGGTTGTAGAGCTGCTCAAACCAGCGAACCAGTTCTACCTGACCGATACGCCAAGAATCCTCGAGTGGACGTGAGGATCCAACAGCCATGTAGAAGTCATCGTTCTCCAGGCGAGGCCATGCGGTGCCAGCACCCTTGATCAGATCAACGATTACCGTGACGTTCATAGCGCCCTCGACGGCCGTCCCACAGGCCTCACCCTCGCCCTGACGGTAGTGACCGTCACCGAGTGACCACAGGGCTCCTTCAACATTCACACCGAGATAGCAGGTCGTACCCGCTTTCATCTCTGGCGTGTCCATGTTGCCGCCGAATCGCTCTGGGGTGAGCGAGGTGCGAACCTCTCGGCTCGCCGGTGCGACGCCAACGGTGCCCAGCATGGGCTCAATCGGGAGCTGCACCGTGAAATCACCGTGGCGGGCAACAAATCCAACCGTATTCGTGGCGGAGTCAACCTCATATACCCAGGTGGTATCGGGTAGATGATCCTGCAGTGTTGCGGTTCGGTCGGTCGACGTCAGTCCACCGAAGAACGGGATGGCAGCCGAAACTCCCCAGGAGCGAGCGGGCGTCAGGTCGACGATGTGAATGGCCAGCGTGTCCCCAGGTTCGGCACCCTCAACGTAGAAGGGTCCTGTCTGCGGATTGACCTCTGCCAGATTCACGTTGACGCTGGCCAGATCCTCGACAGATGTCAGCGCGTAGTTGAACGCATCCTGTGTCCACAGTTTGAGCGCTGTGCCCGGCTTGATGCGCATGACGGGCTCGACTCCGCCAAAGGTATAGGCGAACTGATCACGGGTGGGGGTGAACTCGATGAACTCCATCGCGTCATGCTAGCCATCTGCAGAGCGTCCGGCTAGCGGTAATGTGGTGAGCGTGTCCACATCCAACGAATTGCGCCCAGATCCCAAGCAGCGACGACTTCTCATCATCACGCTGGCCTGCTATGCCACGGGGTATCCGATCGCGCTCTGGCTCAATCAACCATGGGGATGGATCTTGGTGACGGCCGGCGGATTCTTCCTGATGTGGCTCATCATTTCGGTGGTCCGCCGAATCAATGGTCGCGCCGATGACACCAGATGAGGAGGCAGATCGCACTCGCAGACGGTGGCTCAACATCACCCTCGCCGGCGGGCTGATCATCGCCGGAATCGGATTCATCGTTGAAACTCGACGTGCACTGCAGGGCCATCTGCCAGCCTGGGTGTATGTGATCGAGTGGCCCCTGCTTGGCTTCATCGGATTTCGGTTCTGGCGTCGCCTCGTCCGCGAGGAGAATACGGAAAGCCTCGTGCCCGATAACGAGTCCAACAGTCGCGGGGAGTCCTGGAAGGAGTTCGCTGAGAGGTCCCGCTCAGAGCAACCGCCCCGCTGAGTTACGCCTTCTCCGCTGCCAGAGACTCAAGTAGCGCCTGGAACTCAGGTTCGTGGATGACGCCGATCACGCGAATGGCGACGCGCCCCTGACGATCTAGTACCAGTGTGCTCGGTATCCCCGAGGTGGGTAGCAGTTTCACTGAGGCGAGCAGATCGCCGTTCTCGTCGAACAGATGCGGATAGGTCGTACCGGCCTTGACAGCAAACGCCTTCGCGTTCGCAACGGTGTCCTCTTCATCCAATCCGAGGAATTCCACCCCCAGGGGACGGATAGTCTTCGCGATTCGCGCCAGAGCCGGTGACTCCTGCTGGCAGGGCTCACACCATGATGCCCACGCATTCACCACCACAACCTTGCCCCGAACATCCGCCGTCGAGAAGGATGTGCCCTCCAGTGTGGTTCCTGCCAGCGTGGGCACACTCGGCCTCTCACCGGGCTTGAAGGTGGTGGTGCCCACGCCAGCCTGATTGGGATTCGTCGCTATCGGTGTGCCAAGACCGCTTGATGTGCATGCCGTGAGTGCACATGCACTCACCAGCACCGCCACAGCAAGACCACCTCTCACTCATTCAGGGTAACTCACCGCCGCCAATGCCTCAGGACCACGGACGGACTGCCCATCGACGAGGATCAGACGACGGTCGTAGGGTGTGAGTCACAGGTATATCCAGCACCGCCGTTCACACGTTGAGGGAGCCAAAACATGGAGTACACGCATCTCGGACGCACGGGCCTTCGGGTCAGCCGCCTGTGTCTCGGGACCATGAATTTTGGCCCACAGACCGATGAGCCGGATTCGCACGCCATCATGGATGCTGCTCTGGAGCACGGCATCAACTTCTTTGACACTGCGAATGTATACGGCTGGGGTGAGAACCGCGGACGTACCGAGCAGATCATCGGAACGTGGTTCGCCCAGGGTGGTGGTCGCCGGGAGAAGACCGTCATCGCAACCAAGCTGTATGGTGACATGGGCGATTGGCCCAACGAGGGCAAGCTCAGCGCACTGAATATCAGACGAGCCTGTGATGCATCTTTGGCGCGCATGCAGACCGACTACATCGACCTCTACCAGATGCACCACATCGATCGCGCAACTCCATGGGACGAGATCTGGGAGGCGATGGATGTCCTGCGACAGCAGGGCAAGATCCTCTATGTCGGATCCTCCAACTTCGCCGGCTGGCACATCGCACAAGGTCAAGAGGCCGCTCGACGACGTGGGTCCCTAGGTCTTGTCTCCGAGCAATCGATCTACAACCTGCTGTCGCGCACAGTCGAACTTGAGGTGCTCCCCAGCGCACAGCACTACGGTCTGGGCGTCATCCCTTGGTCGCCACTGCATGGTGGCTTGCTCAGCGGTGTTCTGCGCAAGCAGGCGGACGGATCAGCGGCGCGCTCCGTCACCGGAAGGGCCGGGGATGCACTGGAGAAGAATCGCGGTGCCATCGAAGCCTGGGAGTCATGGTGTGCAGCACGCGATGAAGACCCGGCTGATGTTGCGATTGCGTGGCTGCTGCATCAACCAGCCGTCACCGCGCCGATCATCGGACCGCGCACCATGCATCAACTCGAGGGTGGCTTGCGCGCGTTGGAGATCAGTCTTGACGCCAACGCCCTGGCTGACCTCGATGCCATGTTCCCAGGGCCCGGTGGGACCGCGCCCGAAGCCTACGCCTGGTGACACATCACCTGACGTAGCTAGGACGTCTGCCTCGCCCTGATCTCAGCATCAACGCGATGAGTGCGTCGCTCCTCACTCTTGAAGAACTCGGTGGCAATCCACATCATCCAGAAGGCCTCGACCACCATCACAATGGCCCACATAAGTCCCCCAGCCAGATGCTGGTCCGTAAGGGCGTCCGGCCCGAAAGGGCGGTTAGCTCGCAGGAACACTGAGTACAGCACGACTGGTGCGAAGTAGATCACCGCTCCGACGATCGCCTCGGGGATCATCATCACCGACATCGAGATGACTCGATGAGCCGATGACGGCCGCCGGGGCAGCAGGTCGCGCGCCGTTACGGGCCAGTAGTAGAGCAGAGCGGCAAGCAGGAACAGCGGCTGCTCGATGAGGAGATCCGCGTCATGGTTCTCAAGCGCCCAGTTGAAGAAAGGGGTGAAGTGGGTGAACAACAGGACCCCTGCAAACAGGCACCACGTCACAATTGGATCAGTGAGCACGGCCACCGTTCTGCTTCGCAGAACGGGAACGATGACCCGACGCCGGGTCCTTCCCGAACTGACTCGAAACGCAAGATAGATCGGCGAGCCCAGAACGATTAGCGGAGCTGCCACCATCATCACGATGAGATGCGCTGTCATGTGCGCCCAGAAGAACGTGTGTGACCACCCGGGCAGCGGACCCAGATACGAGATAGCAAGAACCACGATCCCACTCAGGTAGCAGATTGTTGAAATTCTTGGCCAGGGCAGGCTGGGATCTACCAGATGTCGGGTGGCCCATAGATAAAGCGCGGCGGCTACCACGAGATTCACCGCGATGAAGAGATCGAAGGACCACACGGAGAAGAACTGCCCCATGTAGTGCCACCTCCTCAATCTCGCCAATTCGGCGTCCATACGACGCAAGCCATCAACTGAGAGTATTACCTGCCATTCAAACCACCCTTTTCGACATTGTTTCCGCTAGGTTTGCATTGGACAAAGGAGGTCACATGAAGCGGGCATTGTTTGCCTTGTTGACGGTCTTGATAGGTGCGACCGTCGTCGCAGGGACTGCACTGTTCGTATCCAAAGCCGGTGCTGAGCCGCCAACACTGGTTGCAACACCAGCCGGCACGACCCAGACGTCCAACGGCGTGATAAACCATGCAACTCTTGACCTGTCGGTATACCCCAATGCGTCGTCCACTCAGCCGGGGCCGAATATCCCGGCAGGTGAGACCACCATCGTGGCCAACGCACAGCAGTGGCCCTTCTACTCCCCATCGTCCTCTATTCAGCTTCCAGCGCATTCCCTGATCACGGTTACGATTCACCAGTACGACACAGGTGGTCAGATCTACAACCCATGGTTCTCACATCCCATCGGAACGATTGCGAACAAGATGAGTGTGGACGGACGTGAGGTAACCTCGATCGCTGCGTCCAACGTCGCACACACCTTCACCATTCATCAATACCCGGAGGGTGGTCAGCCCTACTGGTTCGTGAGCGTCCCCCTTCCGGCGCAGGCTGACAACGCCAAACCTCAGGCGAACGGATACCCAACCCCGATTGATGTCACTTTCTCGTTCATGACTGGTGATCCGGGCAAGTATGTGTGGAACTGCGAGTTCCCCTGTGGGACCGGATATGTAGAGTTCGGTGGCCCGATGAGCCAGCGCGGCTTTATGAGTGGAACGGTCACGGTGGTCTGAGATGTCTACAACTGACGAACGTCCAATGGCCGGGGCCGACGAGCCAGAAAGCCCCACAAATCGACCGGCCAGCATGCATCTGGTCAAGGGATGGCTGCAGCGCCCCTACGTGCGCAGGCTGCTCTGGATCACGGTGGCCATCACTGCGGTCATCATCGCCCTGTCGTTCGTGATGATCGCGTTCATGAATATGTCCGGTGGTCCAGCGTCGAGCATCATGTATGAGATCGAGAAGACGATGTACGTCTTGACGATCGCTAGTGCGCCGCTGATGGCCGCAACTCTGGCGGTTCTCACCTACTCCTGGTGGGGTGGCTGGGGTTCAGTAAAGGCCTCCGAAACGCCGGATCAGGACGGTCCGGCAATCGCCACCAATGGTGTGGCAGTGGTCACCTGGGTCACCGTATGCAGCGTTCTTGCCGCGTTTCTGGTGGTGTGGGGACTCATCGAGTTGGCCACTATCACCTCAGATTCGTACGGATCAGTACCACCGAATCAGCAGCCCAACAATGTCAAGGCGATCGATGTCAACGTCACCGGTCAGCAGTGGCTCTGGAGCTTCGACTACCCCGACGCCGGCAATATCAAATCCGACGTCCTCGTCCTGCCTGTCAACGTTCCGGCGTACTTCAATGTCACGTCCCTTGACGTCGTGCACTCCTTCTGGGTTGTCGAGGAGGGTGTCAAGATCGATGCGAATCCTGGTGCTATCACCAACACCGGATTCACCCCGACGAAGTTGGGCACCTTCAATATTCGATGCGCAGAGCTCTGCGGCCTTCACCACGCCTACATGGAGACACAGGTGAAGGTTGTCACACAGGAGCAGTTCAACAGCTGGATCCGCGAGCAGGGAGGAACGACCACCTCATGAGTACTGCAGTAGCGATTCATGAAGAGGCGCATGTGCCTCAGCCTCGCCAGATCGGCAAACCGGGCGGCTTCCTGCGTCGGACCAACGCGCTCACCGCACTGATCTCCGGGATGGTCTCCGCAGCCGTCTTCTGGTTCATCTCCGACAGGATTACCACGGCTGTCGCCGGTGCAGGTGCCACGAACAGCATGGCACTGCCCTCTGGCCTCAACATCAACATCACGATGATGTACATCGGCTGGGTTCTTGGGTTCATGGGTGGAATAGGTGCCTTCGCTGGCCCCATCCGCTGGTTCCTCGGACACGACCTCACCCATGCTGATGCCGAATACATGGCCGGTAAGGACATGGGCCGTGAGAAGTTCTGGAAGTTCACCACAGACCACAAGGTGGTGGGCATCCAGTACCTCGTTGTCACCTTGATTCTGTTCGGCTTCGGTGGGCTTCTGGCCATGCTGATCCGTACCGAACTCGGTGCCACCTGGACCGAGGTCTTCAACCCCAACTTCTACAACGCCATCATCGGTACACATGGAATCGTCATGATCATTGCGATGATCATCGTGATCTCTGGACCGATCGGAAACTTCATCGTCCCGATCATGTGTGGTGCCCGAGACATGGCCTTTCCACGACTCAATGCGCTGAGCATCTGGCTCCTGATCGCGGCAGTCCCACCTCTGGTGAGCAACTTGCTGATGGGCGGAATTCGCGACGGATGGACCGTCTACCAGCCTCTGGCGGATCAAGCACCGGTCGGCATGATCGGGTATCAGATCTGCATCATAACGTTCGCATTTTCAACCGGTATCGCGAGTGTCAATCTGATCACCACCATCGTGCGCATGCGTGCCGCCGGAATGACTTGGAGCCGTACGCCAATACTGGTCTACGGCATCCTTGGCTCCGCAATCATGGGTCTGGTCTGGTTCCCGATGTACCAGTACTCACAGATCCTTGCTCTCAGCGACCGAACCCTGCTCACGTCGTTCTACGTTCCCGCGAGTGGGGGCAGTGTCTGGTTGTACGAGAACCTCTTCTGGCTTTTGGGACACCCCGAGGTCTACGTCATCGTGATTCCGGCCACGGCTGGTGTGCTGGAGTATCTGCCGGTGTTTGTACGCAAGCCGTTGTTCTCCTATCGCCTGGCCGTCGCGGGCATCTTCGGCGTGGTCGGCCTGAGCGCCGTGGTCTGGGTTCACCACATGTACATGACTGGCTGGTCCCCCGAGTCGAACTACCCGTTCATGATGTCGACGGAGATGATCTCGATCCCGTTCAGCTTCCTGGTGCTGGTCATACTGGGCACAATGTGGCGCGGTAAGCCATGGAAGCGACTCCCGATGATGGCCGTGTACGCAGTGGTCTGGGACAAAGTCATCGGCGGTATCACCGGTGTCTTCCTTTCCGACACCCCGGTTGACCAGTACATGCACGGCAGCATGTTCGTCGTCGCACACTTCCACTACATGTTGATGGGTGCGGGCCTGTTCGGTGCGATGGGCGTGATCGCCTACTTCTTCCCGAAGATGATCGGCCGCTACCTCGACGAGTTCTGGGGGTCAGTCGGATTCTGGACGGCCTTTGCCGGCTTCCAGGTGACCTTCATGTCGATGTTCGTGGCAGGACTTCAGGGAATGCCGCGTCGAGTACTACAGTTCGACTCACTGTTCAACGTGTCCAACTGGATTTCCACGATCGGCGCTTACACCATCGGTATCGGAATGCTGATCTTCCTATACGCGATCATCGAATCCTGGCGCCATGGCATCCCGGCACCCGACAATCCCTGGGGTGGCAAGACGTTGGAGAACTTCACCACCACTCCGGTGCCACATGAGAACTTCCCCGTTCTTCCGGTTGTCACCGAGGCTCCCTACAACTTCGGGACTCCCGATCCCTATGAGCTCGCCGATGACGCGATCATGAAGGCAACTGAGGGTGCTGAGAAAGTGAGTGCGCGATCATGAGCAAGACAAAGCAAAAGCCGTCAGTCGAGCCCGTTCTGTCACCCACGACTGGAGAGTCAGTCGAGGTCACTGGCGCCCGCGACAAGTTGGGTGTGTGGATGATCATTGTGTCGTGCACGACCGGCACGATCGCCCTCCTCGTGTCATACGCCTACCTGTGGTCCCTCAACGTGAACAACGCCTGGGCCCCCACGTCCGGCAGCGCCAACTGGGCACCGGTATGGCCGTTCTGGAGCATCTTCACGGTGATGTTCATCGCGACCCTGCTGATGTGGAACGGCTACCGCGGCCTTTGTGGCGGGAATGTCGGCGCGATGAAGACTTCCGCACTCGTGGCTACCTTGCTGCTCATCGGTGCTTTCATTGCCCAGATCTTCCAGATTGCAACCTTCCCCTTCGGTCCAGCAGACGGAGCGTACGCGTCAGCCACATTGTGGTTGGCTATCGCAAACGCGATCTGGCTCTTCATGGCCGTCTTTCTGGCTTCGGCAATCTTCAACCGAACACGAGCTGGTCGGGTCACCCCGGCGAACCCGAATCACGCACGGCTGGTGTCGATGTTCCTGGTGTATCTCTGTGTTGCGGCATTCCTCGGTTCGGTGTTCACCACCGTGATGCAGGAGAGCCCCAACACCAACTCACCCTCCTTTGGAACGTTCAGCCAGTGATGAAGATCTTCACCACGAGTCGGCGACTCTGGTGGGGCATCGCACTACTTCTGGTGCTGCTGTGGGTCGCGAGTTCCCTTCTGCCGCCTCTTGAGATCGGGATCCCACAGGCGCCGTGGGCAACGTGGGTGTCACTACCCGTGGTTCGTTTCGCCCGGGATGTCGTAGCGGCCATCACGTTCGGCTGCGTGCTCGTCGGTGGGCTGGTTGTTCCCGAGAGATCCGTCCGCGTGCTGCGATGGGGTTCAACTGGCGCTGTGATCTGGCTGATTCTGTTATTCGTCCAGTTCATTGTGACGATCTCTGACGTCCTTGCGGTCTCGATCCCAGCTGCACTCGACCCCACGACGATGTGGTCAGTGTTGACTCAGGTGACCCTGGGGCGGGTTTTCATGTGGCAGGCAATCGGAGTGCTTCTGGTGGGAATCCTCTCCCAAGCCGTCGTATCGCGAGTCACGGCGTGGGTCGTTTTTGCCTTCGCCTGTGGTGCATGTCTGGCACCCGCATTCCTGGGCCATGGTGGACTCTCCGGTGGTCACGCGGCTGCAACCATCAGCCTTGCCATTCATCTGATCGCAATCTCAGCCTGGCTTGGTGGACTCGTGGCCGTTGTCTCACTTCTGGCTGTTGAGCCCGGCGGTGCGGCAGCCATCCTCCACCGCTTCAGTCCCGTCGCCCTCGCAGCTGCCATCATTGCTGCTGAGACCGGACTGCTGAACTCATCCATCCGCCTGGCACAGCCGGCCCTGTTTCTGACCACGTGGTACGGCGCGCTCGTCATCGGCAAAGTCATTCTGATTGGCTGGTTGGCCTTCTACGGGATGCGCCAGCGACGACGGGTAATTCCCCTTCTTGAGCCCGATGGAGTAATCGGGGTGGGCGCGTTGACCCTTTATGCCCTGCAGGAGTTCCTGATCATGGGGTTCGCTGTGGGAGTCGCAGTGGCCATGTCGAGGATCGGACCTCTGAGCGCACCGAATTCCAATGGAGCCGTGAATCTTCTCGCCGTCGCCCTGCTGCTTCTCGGCATTCCGCAACTGGTCCCCCTACTCGGGCACCGGCCACGTTCATCA
This sequence comes from uncultured bacterium, assembly GCA_963978055.1. Taxonomy (GTDB): domain Bacteria; phylum Actinomycetota; class Actinomycetes; order S36-B12; family CAIYMF01; genus Longivirga. The sequence goes on along the minus strand of CAXBQZ010000028.1, from coordinate 15,977 downwards.
TTCATGAGAAAACTTGGGGCATACCCCGAGGTCGTGTCTGTCGTCGCCGCAGTCGTCACCATAGAACTCTTCGGCCTCAACCTGTTCAGCCATCTGTTTGGTGTCCAGCTTGGATCACTGGTGAGCATCATTGTCATCATGTTCATCGGTTGGCTGCTGGCGTGTGCGCTATCGGGTGAGCGGGGCCGGCAAGGCGTTCTTGTGGCCATCCCGGCGTGGCTCATCACGGTTGGTGTGGTCACCTACTTCCAGTTGATTGCGCCTCAAGCGGTGGTGGATATGCGCTCGGTGGGCGCATCAGCCCTGCTCGGCGTGCTGCTGTGCGGCCTCTACGCATGGCCTCCCCTTAACTCGGAGGCGACGTTTCGCTCAGCCGAATCCATCGAGTCGCGTACCCCGTCGCCCCAATGAGCAGCATGGCGATGGCGGTAGCCCAGATCCGCTGACCTTCAAGGGCGTTCGGATCCACACCCCCGCCGCCAACAAGAAGTACCGCAGCGGTGATAAGACCCGTGGACAGCCACACAACCTCCTCAGCGAGAGTCAGACCTGCGGACAGGAGTATCAGAAAGACGACTCCGCGCAGTGATGTTGGCAGCACGCGCACGAGCGGTAGCAGAATCGCGATGCCCACCACAGTGCCCACCATCCGCGAGCCGACGAACGCCCTGCTCCCGGAGGGATCAACGATCGAGAACTCGAGGAATACCAGGAAGAACAGCGGAATCCACAGGGCCTTGGTCCAGTCGAAAGACTGCGTCAACCAGATTGCCAGCACTCCAGCTGTGCCCAGTGACAGAACACCCACGAGGACGACGTTGGTGACCCTGACATGTTCGAACACGTGACGCTGAGGTGGTGATCCGGGTCCGGTCACACGAAGGAGTAGGAGGCCGAGCAGAAACCCGATCGTCATGAACGCGGCGAACACGGGTAGGTCTACGGCCTCCCGATGTACACCTGCTGCCACAACCACGAGAGAGATCTTCACGATCTCTGCTACCCGACCAAAGGATGCCAACCACCCAATGAGGGCACCCATCACAGCGAGCACGGCAACCCACCACCACGACCCGCCGGTGTAGGCCGACAGAGTTCCCCCCACCACCAAGACCGGGCCGAGCCGGAAAACCACCGATAGGTCACCATCCTTGGCGGCCAAGAGCGCACCGACAAAACCGAGAGGAAAGGCAGCGGCCGCAACGGGGCCGAACCACCACGCAACCAGAACCGTCGGAACGATGCCGAGAAGGATGAGGATTCCTGCGGTACTGATCAGGGCCCGCACCCACGAGACCATCGAGGGCTGCCGCACCGGCTCCTGTACATCCATCCTCGATCACTTCCACTTGAAGCAGGCACAGAACGACAGGCAACAACCTGAGGTCAAACAACTCACGCTGGGGCTGGTCACGATACCGACGCCGCAAAGACTACCCTTGGGGGCATGTCAAAAGTCCTCACACATCTGCCCGCTGGTGAACGCGTCGGCATCGCCTTCTCTGGAGGGCTTGATACCTCCGTCGCAGTTGCCTGGATGCGCGAGCACGGTGCGGTGCCATGTACATACACCGCTGACCTTGGACAGTACGACGAGGAGGACATTGCCTCTGTGCCAAGCCGGGCCATGCAGTACGGCGCGGAGTTGGCCCGGCTGGTGGACTGTCGTCGCGAACTTGTCGACGAAGGACTCGTGGCAATCATGTGCGGGGCGTTCCACATCCGCACCGGTGGACGCGCCTACTTCAACACCACTCCCCTCGGTCGGGCTGTGACAGGAACCCTGCTCGTTCGCGCGATGCGTGATGATGAGGTGAACATCTGGGGCGATGGGTCGACGTTCAAGGGCAATGACATCGAGCGTTTCTACCGCTACGGGCTCCTCGCCAATCCGGGCCTGCGCATCTACAAGCCGTGGCTCGACCCTGACTTCGTCAGCGAGTTGGGTGGCCGGGCCGAGATGTCGGCTTGGCTGACCGAGCGTGACCTGCCGTACCGAGCGAGCCAGGAGAAGGCGTACTCCACTGACGCCAATATCCTTGGCGCCACCCACGAGGCCAAAACCCTTGAGCATCTCGACGAGACGATGGAGATCGTCGAACCGATCATGGGTGTGCGGTTCTGGGACCCGGCCGTCGTCATTGAGAGCGAGGACGTGACGATCTCCTTCGTCCGGGGACGTCCCACCGCGATCAACGGTGTCGCGTACGACGATGTCGTCGACCTGATGAAGGCGGCCAACGCCGTCGGTGGCCGTCATGGACTCGGTATGTCAGACCAGATCGAGAACCGGATCATCGAGGCGAAGAGCCGCGGTATCTACGAGGCTCCCGGCATGGCTTTGCTCTTCATCGCCTACGAGCGGCTCATCACGGCGATCCACAACGAAGACACCATCGCCAACTACCACGCCGAGGGTCGGCGACTTGGTCGCTTACTCTATGAAGGCCGCTGGCTCGACCCCCAGGCCCTGATGCTGCGCGAGAGTCTGCAGCGCTGGGTGGCCGGAGCGGTGACCGGAGAGGTCACTCTCCGACTTCGCCGTGGTGACGATTACTCCATCATTCGTACCGATGGGCCGTCGCTGTCATACCACCCGGATCGCCTCTCGATGGAGCGCACCGAGGACGCGGCGTTTGGTCCGCTAGATCGCATCGGGCAGCTCACGATGCGCAACCTCGACATAGCCGACTCCCGGGCCAAACTCGAGCTCTATGCGAGCCAAGGACAGCTCGGTGGCCACGCTGAACTGGTTGGCAATCTCGAGCCGGGCGGTGCCGCAGCCATCGAGAGCGTCGGCACTGATGATGAGCTCGCTGACGAAGCCCTAGAACTCGCGGCCTATGAGTTCGGAGCCGACTGATCAGTCGAGCTGGCTCGGTCCTCGGCGTCGGCCGCAGTCTGTTTCACCCATGGATAAAGAAGTCTCAAGATTGGTGGAACGAACAGTTATCAATGCGTGATGAACTGGCTCCAGAACATGACGAGAGTCTGAATCCTCATGTACATCAACGAGTTCCACGTGCCGAGGTTGGTGGACTGCCCTAGCGTCGCGTCTGCAGGGGAACCTCGGGACAAGGGAGCGCAGCCATGGACACCACCTCATCAGCGATTGAGTCATCCGGCGCGAATGCGTCATTCTCTCGCCGCAACTTCCTGATCGGGGCCGGTGTGGTTGCCGGCGCCTCACTCATTCCACTCGTCGGCGCGAGCTCAGCCTCTGCTGCCTCGAGTTCTGGTGTCTTCAGCCTGGGTGTCGCGTCCGGGGATCCGCTGCCGACGGCAGTGATCATCTGGACCCGACTCGCACTGAACCCGACCGCACCCGATGGCGGTATGCCCAACCTGCCGATCGAAGTTCGCTGGGAGGTAGCCAAGGACTCATCGTTCCGCAAGGTGGAGAAGAGTGGTCGCTACACGGCCCTACCTCAGTTCGGGCACAGCGTCCACGTCGATGTCACAGGGCTTGACGAAGGCCGCTGGTACTACTACCGCTTCAGCGCATTGGGCCAGATCAGCACGGTCGGACGTACGCGCACCGCTCCTGAGGCCGAGGCCAAAGCTCCCCGACTGCGTCTGGCGACAGCCAACTGCCAGGATTTCCAGAACGGCTACTACTCGGCGTACAACGCCATGGCTAATGAGGATCTTGACCTCATCGTCTTCCTCGGCGACTACATCTACGAGTACGACCCCAAGAGCACCTTTGCCGACCGACTGCATACCCAGACGGAAGCATTCGCGGCCGGCGCCGGTAACGACCAGCTCAACACGATCGGCGACTACCGCGCGCGCTACGGGCTTTACAACTCCGATCCCTCGATTCAGGCAGCCCGGGCCAACGTGCCGTGGATCTGCATGTGGAGTGATCACGAGGTCGAGAACAACTACGCCTCCTTCATCGACGAGGTTGACGACAAGCCGGGAACGCCTCAGTATCAGGATCCGATCGCATTTGCCGCACAGCGTGCTCGCGCGTATCAGGTGTGGTGGGAGAACATGCCGGTGCGCATCGACCAGACCCAGTTGGGTACCCCATACCTTCGCATTTACCGCGATTTCAGTTGGGGACGCCTGGCATCGATCTACGCCACGGATTCACGTCAATACCGCACCCCGCAGATCACCCACCTGTATTCCCTCAGCAACGATGTGGGTCCAGCCTTCCTTGGCCAGTTGAATGCCACCGGAGACATCTACGGGGCAGACCAGTTCAACTGGCTAGCGGGTCGATTCGCCGCTTCCCGTTCAACATGGGACGTGCTGCTCAATGAGGTTATGGTCGGTCGGTTCCGATTCCCGAACCCGAACGATCTGCCTGCAATCCTCGGTCACCTGATCGCACCGCCCACCCCAGATCAGGCCCTGGCGAACCTGGATGAGTGGGACGGCTACGCACCCTTCCGCCGCAAGGTGATGGGCCTGCTCGCGACGCGCCCCTCTCCGGTCGTGCTGACGGGCGATATCCACTCGACGTGGGTGAACAACCTTCGTCTGAACCCAGATGACACCACGACGCCAGTCGTCGCGACGGAGTTCGTCAGCGCCTCCATCACGTCTCAGGGATTCACCCAGGGCATTCCGGATGCCTACATCCGACCGCTCAACGCCTACTACAACCCAGATGCTCAGTACTTCCAGGCCGAGCGTCATGGATACAACGTGTGCACGGTGACACCGACGGAATTCCGTACCGATGTGCGCCTGGTCGATTCGATCAGTACGCCTACATCGCTGGTGTCGACGGCATCATCGTGGGTGACCCGAGCCGGAATACCCGGCGCAATTCAGGTCTGACGGTCACCCTTCAACAACTGCCAGAGTCAGCGTTCCTTGATAGCTTCCATCGATCATGTTCGGTGGGGCCGAGACTCTGATCGTGCCTGCAATAGCGACCACCCCGCGACCGTGCTCCACATGAAGCACGGTCCGCGGCACAGAACTGTGGTCAGCCGGTGCAGATGCATTGTTCTGGGACGTCAGCGGCAGATTGAATGCGGTTGCATTCGCCGCGGCGGTGGTTGCTTTGTCTGCGACCGCGAAGGTATTCGGCTGTGCGGTCATCTTGACGAGATGAACGTCAGTAAGCCCAACTCCGAAAGGTAAGGTCTGTGGCGGAGTGGCAGATGCCGTATTGCTTACCAGAAGCTCGCTCACGTGAGCCGTGACCGAGTACGCAGAGTTGTCGGGCCGTGAGTCGGTGACAACGAATCCCGAAAACTCGACGGATCCTTCGTACGCTGTTCCTGCCGCATTCAAACCGCCCGAGAGGTGGACTGTCACCGGGGTGGAACCGGAGGAACTCTCAATCGATACCTGAGTATGAGCCGACGAGGAGGGAGACTCAGTCGGTACGCGCGCTTTACAGGTACCCCGACAGACCTCAAATGGGATCACAACCTGATTCAACAGTTTGGGTGTCGGACTTGGACTGGCTGCCGGCGTATCCGTTTGAGGTGGGCGATTCGCCAACACCAAACCCACGATGACGGCCGCAACGACAAGTGCCGCAACTGCAATGGAAATCCAACGCTTGCTTGGGGTCTCTACGGTTTGCTGATGTGACATGCTTAGGTCTCCGACTTCTCATTACGAGGGACAACAAGCCTGACCGAGTCGTCCACGCGCGCTCCAGCACGGCGCGCGGTCTCAAAGAAGGTGCTCATGACAGGTTTCTGGAGCAGTTCCTCATCCTGAAGGGCCAACAGGAGAAGTTGGGAACCGTCCCGCAGATCCACTTCATAGTAAGTAGCTTGGCGGATTCGAGTCGGCCCTCGTCCCCACCTACGGAGATGTCGCGCAGATCGGAACGGATTTGTGCGATGTCCTGCCACCGCGCCACATGTCGAGCGAACGCGCTGGGAGTGCGCTGCCGACGGTGCTGCCCATCGACAACGCCGTCTCTGATTCGCAAGTAGCCGAACCCGTTGATTCCAGACGAATTGAAGGTTAGCCGGTAGCGCCTGGCTTCCCAGATCCACCGCATCATGAAAACTTGGGTAGCGAGAATCAGCAGGCTGATAGTGGCGTAAGCCCAAAGCCCACCGCGATCTTTCGTTGCGAGAGTGGCCATGACACCTATGACGGTAAGCGGAAGCCAGTGAATACTGCCCACGACCCAGATCCAAAACCGTGCCGACGGCCCGATTCGGATCGAGCCCGGGCCACTGGTCGCTCGATCCTCACTCCCGACGAACAAATCCCCCATGAGTGGATAGTGACAAATCCGTAGTCGGGTTGGCCCGCAGTTAGTTCTGATTCCAGTAGGAGGCCGGACTCTCAGGTGGGTCTTGGCGATAGTCGGTGCTGCCCGCCCGATAGAGATCGGCCGCCTCCCGGGAACGCCGCGAATTTCTCGAACCGCGACTGAATGCAAGCCAGAGAAACAGCAACGCCACTACTACTAGAACCCCTAGCCCCCACAGGTTGCCCATCACATCCCCCAAAGAATTCAGCCCCTAATGTGCTGATGCCATCATGAGTATCACTGCGACGGCAAGGACCACGGCGAGACCGGCAAAGACCCCGACCACGAGCGGCTTTCTCCACCCAGAGGCTCCACCCCGCGCGAGGGTTCGAGCGAAACCTTCCGCAGCGTCAATGACCTGACCGTTTGGGTCGTGATCGCTGAATTGATCCACATGGTGATTGTCTGACGGACGACCCTGAACATCAAGTGGCTAGACGCGAACGAATGCCCAAACTGGTGTCCCGAGCACCTAGCATCGACCGGTGGCAGCGGGTACGCCCAGATCAATCTGGATGTGATCGCCCCAGCTCCGACGGAGTCCGGGAGATCCGATTGCCGAAATAGATGTCATCCTTCACCCCCAGGAACGGCCCGGGTTTGGAGGGTGGCGCTTCAACGAGGGACGTGATGGGCGTTGGATCGGGCAGTAGAGCGATCAGCAGGGCAGCATGGGCAGGCACGGCACAAGAACTGCCAACTCGCGAACGTCCTAGTCCAAGTAGTCGCGCAGCACCTGGGACCGTGACGGGTGACGAAGCTTGGACATCGTCTTGGACTCGATCTGACGGATGCGCTCACGCGTCACGCCGTAGACCTTGCCGATCTCGTCAAGGGTCTTCGGCTGGCCATCGGTGAGGCCGAATCGCATCTTGACCACACCGGCCTCGCGCTCCGACAGCGTATCGAGGACGGAGTCGAGCTGCTCCTGCAGGAGCGTGAACGACACGGCATCAGCCGGGACAATAGCCTCAGAATCCTCGATGAGATCACCGAACTCGCTGTCACCATCCTCACCCAGCGGTGTGTGCAGTGAAATCGGCTCGCGGCCGTACTTCTGCACCTCGACGACCTTCTCCGGGGTCATATCAAGTTCCTTGGCCAGCTCCTCCGGAGTTGGCTCCCGGCCGAGATCCTGAAGCATCTGACGCTGCACCCGGGCCAACTTGTTGATGACCTCAACCATGTGGACCGGGATGCGAATTGTGCGCGCCTGATCAGCCATCGCACGGGTGATCGCCTGACGGATCCACCAGGTGGCATAGGTCGAGAATTTGTAACCCTTGGTGTAGTCGAACTTCTCCACCGCGCGAATCAGACCCAGATTGCCCTCCTGAATCAAATCCAGGAACAACATGCCGCGGCCGGTATACCGCTTGGCCAACGACACCACCAGACGAAGGTTGGCCTCGAGCAGGTGGTTCTTGGCGCGACGTCCGTCCTCGGCTATCCATTCGAGATCGCCACGCAGGGTGACGGTCATCTTCATATCCGAATTGAGCTTCTCCTCAGCGAAGAGGCCGGCCTCGATGCGCTTGGCAAGCTCGACCTCCTGCTCAGCGTTGAGCAGAGGAACCTTGCCAATCTGCTTCAGGTAGTCCTTCACCGGATCAGCGGTAGCACCGGCAACGGTGACGGTCTGCACGGGCTCGTCAGTGTCGTCCACGTCTGAGATGACGAAGGTCTCGGAATCCTCCTCCTCGGAGGCAGGAACCTCCTCCTCGGCCACTTCCGCGAGATCCGCCTCGAGTTCGGCTTCCAGTTCAACTTCCAGCACGGCGGCAGCGGCGAGATCCGGCTCCCCATCTTCACCCTCGGCCAATGGAAGATCGACAAGGTCCTCATCGCTGATCTCGGCACCGGCAAGATCTACTTCGAGAACGTCTACTTCGAGAACGTCACCGTCGCCATCCTCAACGACGACCACCTCTTCCAAGACGGCCTCAACAACCGATTCGGCGGGCTTTGCAGTCTTTGCGGTCTTCTTGGCAGGCGCCTTGACTCCCGTCGACTTTGCAGGCTTTACCGCTGTTGTCTTGGTCGCCGTTGTCTTGGTCGCCGTTGTCTTGGCTGCTGGGGCCTTCTTCGATGCGGGCGCCGACGCAGGCTTGGCTGGGGTCGCCTTCTTCGCTGGCGTGGCGGCCTTGGCTGGGGTCTTCTTGGCTGGGGTCGCTGGTGCTGCGCTCTTCACCGGCGCCGCCTTCTTGGCGGCGGGCTTTGCCACCTTGGCTGGGGTCGCCTTCTTCGCAGGTGTCTCCTTCACCGCGACAGCCTTCTTGGCAGGGGCTGCCTTCTTGGTTGCGGCTGACTTGGTTGGGGCTGCCTTCTTGGAAGGGGCAACAGTCTTCTTCGACGCCACGAAGGGAACCTCTCGACAAATGTTCAGCACCGTCGTCACATGGACGTGCGAGGTGAGGCGGCGCGCAAGACCCGCCGTGGACCATTCTCACATGACCACCTGCAATCCGCGAAAGCGGGGGCGGTGAGTCGCGACCGTGTCTTACGTCACGGGGTGCGAGCCAGTTTCGCTTCCTGCTTGAAGGTGCGAACTTCCTTCAGAGTTCCAAGATCCACAACATCCGCCACAGACCGGGTCGCACCCCGGTCTCCATACGGGGAGCAGGCATCACGCCAGCCCTTGGGTTGAACGCCGTACTGCTTTCCCAAGAGTGCTGTAAGGATTCTCGCCTTCTGATCTCCATACCCGGGTAGATCCTTCAGCCGATCAACGAGTGCCTGACCGTTTGGAACGTTGCGCCACATAGCCTCTGTGTCTCCGGCGTACTCGACCACGATGTAGGCGGCCAGAGCTTGGATCCGTGCTGCCATTGCACCAGGAAATCGATGGATGGCCGGTGCTTGAGAAACCAGCCGAACGAATGAGTCTGGATCGTACGAAGCGATCTGTGACACCGAAAGTCGATCCTGCGATCCAAGCCGCTCAGCCAGCCGCCACGGACCAAGAAACGCTCGTTCCATGGGCATCTGCTGATCGAGCAGCATACCCACAAGAAGAGCAAAGGGGTCACTCGAGAGAAGTGCATCACCTTGATCGTTGAAACATAGGCATAGCTGCCGGGAGGATGCTGAAGTCACCTTCCCAAAGTACTGCCATGCAGCGACTGCCGCGAGAGGGCAAAGGGTCGCCCGCAGAAAACTTCCAGAGGTCAGTCAGCCTTGACTGCTAGGACCGGGCACGGGGCATCCAGAAGCACACTCTGGGCGTTGCTTCCAAGAATCAGTTTGCCGACTGGGCTGCGTCGACGAAGACCGATCACGATGAGATCTGCATCTTCTTCGACTGCAACGGAAATCAAGTCAGATGCCGGATCGGCATCGCGGACCAGTTGACGTACGCGCACCACGAGCCCATGTTCTCTGGCGCGCTCGGCCACCTCGTCGATAGCCGCATCCAACTGCTGTGCCGTCTCCCGATCCAGGCTGGTGCCACCGCGCTGAGAGTTGACGATCACTAGTGCTGCGCCACGCTCCTGTGCCTCGAGGATGGCTCGCTCGAGCGCTGCCAGCCCCTCGGGCGTATCGATGTAGCCAACCACAACGGGATCGCCGATCTTGCCCATGACAGCTCCTCACGCACGGTGGTGTGCCGAGTCAGACGTTGACCCACATAGTCAACGTTACCCTCGGCGGCTCAATGAAGTGGCCGACCGGTCATCAAAGATCAACGCGCGAGTTGCGGAAACTAACCAGTAAGGACGGAGTGTGCCGGCCTCACCGTCAACACGAGCATCGCGCTCTGAGATAGATCGGCACCGGGCACGGGATAGGGACCAAGTCCCTCCACGGTGAAGGACGCCCGCCAGCGGCTGACCACATAAACGGTCTGCGCCCCATTGTGGAGGTACGTGTGCGTGACGGACAGGATCGGATACCTGCCGCCGGGATCTGAGGTTGTGAGGGAGCGTCCATCCCCCCAGAGCCACTCCCATCTCGGCTGCGCGTCCAGTTCCACACGAATTCCGAGAACGTCGAGATTCGCCCGTCGAAGTCCACCTCTGTTCTGCCCTGACCAGAAGTCCACCGGCAAGCCCGTGAGCGCACCACGCGATGGTTGAAAGGACGGCCGTAGCGGTGGCAGTACTGCAACGCTGAGGTCGTGGACGGCTCGTTCCACGGCATCGCGCGTCGGAGGCGGGGTGCCACCGACACACGCGTAGCCGGTGAGTACCCACGGACCCCCACCATGTTTGAGCCAGACCCGAACGCGGATCAGACCACTGGGGCAGCCAACGTGACTGGCAGGACAGCTGCCCGTATCAAACTGCAGAGATGTACAGGCCGTGGTCATTCGCCATTGACAGTCAGCGCACTCCAGCACCTCACGGCGTCCGGTCGCATCGCCACGCCAATGCCGAGCCGGAATCACGAGCCCACCCGAACCAACGTAGACATCGCGACCGTCATCGCCTTGAACAGCGGTGCTCGGCGTTGGGGTTGGCTGTGCCTGTGACGGGGATGACGCGAGAGCGACAAGGCCCACCATCAGGGCCACAACAGCAGCAAACCTTGTTCTGATGATCAACGATGAACTCCTGACGGGAATACCGACTCCACGTCGACGATAGGAATGGCCGCGGAGGTTTGTCTCACTCGCCTTCCATGTGGGTGACAGCAACCTCAGAACTCAGTAGGCGTGTCGACGGAATCAACAAGTTGTGACAGGGATATTGAATTCATCAGTGACGTCCACATCCTCGGCGGTTCAGCGTTGTCGAGGGCCATCCCCACCAGCACGGCCAACCGACATGACGCATCACTCTTGATGGCCGCCTCGACTGCAACCCGCGCACTCGCACCGTCACCCAGAACCCAGGAGATCACCGCCAAGCAGGCAGCGGCCGCTGCTCGCTGATGGTCCCGGTGACTGCGCACCACCTCTGTCAACACCGTTCGGGTACGAATCAGCGAATGCGTATCCGGATCACGGGTGAGATAGAAGAGGAACAGGTCGCGACTCCTGACGTCAGCGCAGACAGTGGCTGTCAAGACGATCAGCCTGTGCAGAGTTGAGGTACCGATTGGCTCAGCCGCATTCAGGAGCTCGGCCAGAAGCGCTGCCCGCTCACTGGCCAAGACAGGAAGTCGCAGTTCGATCGCGGATCTCTTGCGTTCCAGTTCACGACAGAACTCATCCTCAAACGCTCGGGGTTCTAGCGCCGAGATCAGTTCATCGCGACAGGAGTGCGGGGCACTTCCTTCCAGAACCAGCGCGGCCGAAAGTTCCAGGACATGCTCCGAACTTGGCTCATTACCTTCCTCCGGACAGCAGCCCTGATCAGCGCACCAGTAGGAGCGATACTTCAACCCGCTGATGGCCAGAGCATCGCGCACAATGAACCCCGCACTGCTCAGATCAGCAACCACCGAGTGCACGACGCCAGCGGCGGGCAGCGGATGCAGGGCTTGATCTGCCGCTGGATACACGATTACCAAGGCGCCCACGCAGGTGGAGCGGGTCAGCGCATGTATGAGTGGCGACCAGTCAGGTTCGGAATCGGAATCTTTCGGTAGATCAACCCGGCAGGTGATCCGAACGCTTGACCTGCTTGCATCTAGACCGATGACGACGAGTGACGCGGTCGGATGAAAGCCGAGGAGATGGGGAACCAGAACAGGTAGCGTGGCCGGGCCGTCGAGGACTACTCGCGAACCGTCAGGGGAGACAATGGACATGTGCCCAGCGTGTGCCCTGAGCTGAATTCCGGATTGCTGCTGATTGTGGTCAGTTCACAACACGCTGCACGTTCGTCCTGTGGATGTTCCACCACCTGAACGATGACCGACCGTCTGAGGTTCTACTCGTAGACGGCCGTGGCGATCGTCTCGACGATCTCCTCGATGCTGTAATCCTCAGAGCCGGCGATCTTGGGGATGAATCCGACGAGAACGCCATCCCGCATGATCTGCGCTTCAAGCCCAGCGGCCCCGTCCACATCCCAGAGGGCCTCACGTCCTTCGGTGAGCACGATGCGCACGCCATGCCGATTGACTCCCCCGCTGTACACGTGGGCGAACACGTGTCGCTGCTGCAAAGCGGCGACCACTACTTCAGCATCTGTCTGCAACATGGAACCCAGTATGACTCACTGTTGTCGTCGACGACCGGTCAGATCATTCCGATGACGGCGCGACGTGCCTGGAGCACATGCCCAGCCAGATGGCCCGCGCAGATGTCGACCCAACCGGCAACATCCACCTCCCCCTGGCTGGGGTGAATTGCACGGTGGTTCCACTGCTCAGGCGACAGGATCGCCAACAGTCGTGAGTTCACGTTTCGGATCGACAGGATCAGCGTGAGGGAATCCCCCGCCGGACGTACGTCATAGCCCAACTGGTTCGCGTACTCCGTCTCGTCCCACTCTGCCCACACGGGGTTATGCACCGACAGCATCTCGCGAAGCCGAACAGACTGGTGCAGCTCAGCATCGGCCAGATGATGCAGCACTTCACTGACTGACCACGCGTCGGGTGCGGGTCGACGGTCTAAGAGCTCACCATCGTCAACGCTCGCATCCTGGAACACCGCCACGAGCTCGTCGAGTCGATCGGTGTAGGCGGACAAAGATGCGATTCGACGATCATCGGCGAAAATCGTGACCGGGATCTCCGGGATTTCCTCATCGACTTCATCTGACGTCATACAGCAAGCCTACGTGATGTTTCCTGGCAGAACAGGGGCTGAACTGACCACGTCCCCACCCGGCACGTGGGCCACCATCTGGTATTTCCGAAACCCGGGCAATACCGTGTGACCATGGTTGAACCCGTCTACTCCCCTGTGATCCTCGTCGCCAAGGGCGCGTTCAAGGGACTGGACCTTCAACTGGACGTGCGTGGCGCAGAAAATGTGCCGCGCACGGGAGGCGCCGTGCTTGCGAGCAACCATGTGAGCTACCTGGACTTCATCTTCGCCGGCCTGGGTGCCCACCCCTCGGGCCGCTACGTCCGGTTCATGGCCAAGGATTCCATCTGGGACAACAAGATCGCCGGACCGCTGATGCGCGGAATGAAGCACATCCCGGTAGACCGGACCGCCGGCGCGGAGTCCTACCGCGTTGCATTGGAAGCGCTGCGCGCAGGTGAAGTAGTTGGGATCTTCCCGGAGGCCACGATCTCGCGATCATTTGAGATCAAGGACTTCAAAGTCGGTGCCGTACGACTGGCTCAGCAGGCTGGTGTCCCGCTGATTCCGGAAATCGTCTGGGGTACACAACGGCTCATGACGAAGGGTCGACCCCGTGACTTCTCCCGAGGCAAGGCCATCAGCGTTACCGTCGGCACCCCCATCCACGTGGGTCCCGATGATGACCTCGATGCCGTAGGAGCACACCTGCACGACGTGATGACCACCATGCTCGATGAGGTTATTTCCCGCTACCCACAGAATCCTGCCGGACCTGAGGATCGATGGTGGATTCCGGCCAGACTCGGTGGTAGCGCCCCGACCCTGGCTGAGGCCACCAGGATGGATCGACTCGAGGCCCTCGAGCGCGCCAAGAAGTCATCCTCGGGCTGAACGCCGACAGTCCAACAGAGACAAGAGATATCAGCACCAGGCCAATTCAGTGTCTGGCGCGATTCGACACAAAAGGGGACCCCCCTTGTTGTCGACAAAACGGCGTGCAGCACCATACAAACATGCGTTTGGATCACCTCTCGTACGCCGTGAGCAACCACGACCTGGTTGACACCGTTCATCGTCTGGGTCAACAACTCGGCGGGAGCTTCATCGACGGCGGACTACACCCGCGCTTCGGTACCCGCAACTTCATCCTGCCGATTGAAGGCGGGGTCTACGTCGAGGTCGTGGCTGCGCTGGATCACCCGGCCGCCGACAAGGCGCCCTTCGGTCAGGCAGTACGCGCGAGGGCCGAGGATGGCGGTGGCTGGCTGGGGTTTGCCGTCGCCGTCGATGACATCGCTCCAATCGAGGAGCGCCTGGGACGCCCGGCAGTTGACGGCCATCGCGTCCGTCCGGATGGTTTTGACCTGACCTGGAAGCAGATTGGCGTCAACGACATGATGGTCGACGCCTCACTCCCCTTCTTCATTCAATGGACCAGTGATCCGGCGCAGCACCCCTCGTTGTATGGACCTGCCCACGTGGCGGCGGTGGCATGTGAGATCGCGGGCGACAAGGAGCGACTTCGCGACTGGCTCGGTGGCCCCGTTGAATCACCGATCGCCGGCTCCGATATCGAGTGGCTGGATGCCGACGACAACGGACTCGTGGCAATCCACTTCCGTGCCGACAACGGCGACGTGGTCCGAGTCGACTGAGTCTGACTCAATCGGCCTGGTGCGGGGCCACAGCTCGCACAACAGATAGGCCGAGAGCCACGCTCTGGCCGATGAGCAGGGCAAACAAGGCTGTGCCAATACCCACGGTGCCGCCGAGCAGCCAGCCGACGATAAGAACACACACTTCGATCACCAGCCGGATCTGGCCCACGGGTCGACCCGTGACCCGATGCAGGCCTGTCATCCAACCGTCTCGAGGACCCGGGCCATGGCCCGCGGTCAGGTAAAACCCGCTACCGAGGCCGATCGTCGCGATTCCCGCGAGCATCAACAGCACGCGTGGCAGCATGGTCGTGGGAGCAGGCAGGTGCGAGTAGACCACATCCACAGCAATCGAGATGACGATGATGTTGCATACCGTCCCAAGGCCTGGCCGCTGCTTGAGAGGGATCCACGCCAGCAACACCAGGACGCCGATGAGGAAAGTTGCCCAGCCGATATTGATCCCCAGATGTCGTGATACTCCCTGCGCCAACACACCCCAGGGCGTTGCCCCGAGATTGGCAGAGAACAGAAATGCTTCACCGGTGCCGAAGAGCCATAGTCCGAAAATCAGGGAGATAAACGACGCTGGTGTGGGCCGCCAGATCTGATCGGCCGTCCACCGAGTTCGAGGGACCCCTCGAGACCCACGCAGGAAACTCCGCATCGTTCGGGACCTCACGGCTGGGGCGTGAGATCCTGACTGGGCATCCATCACCCAAGCATGTCAGGTGCGGCTCAATCGTCAGACAATGACATGAACCGGAACCTTGAGGAAGGGTCACCTAACTCAATCCTCAATTCTCAATCAACCGGGTGGCCCGAACAGGCGAAATCGACCGTTCCCTTCGTAGAGTATTCACATGGTTACCGTTCGATTACTCACAGTAACAGTTGCTCTAGCCGCGACGCTCAGTGTTGCCGCATGCGGTTCTGGTGGTTCGTCGACGAACACAACGACGAGCCAAACGCCCTCTGCCTCGAGCAGCTCGACCGCGAACCCCTATGGCTCACCTCCGCCCGTGGATCCACCCGGCCCGAACGACACGATTCTCAAGGTCGAGGGCGGCAGCGGAGGAACGATCACCTACACGCTGAGCCAACTTGAATCTGCGGGCCAACTTCAGACGGTGACGATCTACGAACCATTCCGCAAGACCAACCAGACCTTCAAAGCGGTTGCTTTGAAGGATGTGCTCACGGCTGCTGGGATCAATGACACTCAGTACATCGACACTCTGGCGTTGAACAACTACAAGTACGACGATCTTGCAGGCAAACTCACGAGCAGTGATGCACTCATCGCCACCGAGTTGAATGGCCAGCCGATTCCCATTGACCAGGGTGGACCGATCCGCCTCATCTTCAAAGATGGAACCCCCGAATCCACTAATCTGGATGCGTGGAACTGGAGTTTGATGCAGAT
>CAXBQZ010000027.1:0-34345 GCA_963978055.1 uncultured bacterium | reverse complement strand
CTGACTCGGAGCGGTCGCTGACCGGTGCGGCCTCGGACCTATCCTGCGAATCCCGGGATTCACCGGAAGTCTGGGAGGTCGCGCTCGCCATTGTTGCGCTCGCGCTGACGTCGCTGACGAGGTCCGCGGTCCGAAGCGTCAGTATCGTCGGCCGACTCACGCTGGGCTGACTCGGAGCGGTCGCTGACCGGTGCGGCCTCGGACCTATCCTGCGAATCCCGGGATTCACCGGAAGTCTGGGAGTTCGGTCGCTCAGAACGGGAGTTGCCGCCCTGACGTGCGCTGATCGCAGAGACGAGATCTGCCTTGCGCATTCCGGACGCCCCGGGAATGCCCATGGAGCTGGCGAGGGATTTCAGTTCAGGAAGCAGCATCGAAGACAGGCTTCCTGACTTGCGTGTTTCTTGGGTGGTCTCGGTCACCTAGCAAACCTTTCCGAGACGGAGGGGTCATACGTACATCCATCGGTGGGTGTACGCGTTCGCTCACGTTGTCTACAACGTGATGTGATGCGACTGCATCCTGCTGGCGGCGAACGGGAAGGTCCCGACGAGAGATAAATTGGGAGGCCCGCTTACCAGCACTTCCACCGGAGATCCGGTTCTGAAGGTTCAGGAGCAACTTCAGAATAGCACCTCGCCGACACGAAAGTCTCCCCCACGGGAAAACTCATGTCCGCAAGGGCGCCTTCGGCGTTTCCAGAACAAAGCCGGCCGCAACGAGATCGCTGTTGCCCAACTGGCCGTGATCTAACTGTCCATCGGCACGACGCGGGCACCTTCGAGGTCAACCGACAGGATGTCGGTACGAAAGCGCGACCCGGCCAGGTCGGCCACGACGGTCTTGGTCTCGTCGGATGCAAGCGCGATCACGGTGGGGCCCGCACCACTGATGGCGGCCGGGATACCCGCCGACCGAAGCTTCTCCATCAGATCACTGCTGCGCGGGAACGCCGAACGACGATAGTCCTGATGCAGGCGGTCCTTTGTAGCCTCCATCAGCAGGTCGGGACGCTGGGTGAGCGCCACTGAAAGAAGCGCTGAACGAGCAGCATTCCAGGCCGCATCAACATGCGGAACCTGTTCTGGGAGAAGCGATCTAGCCTTCTTAGTGGCAACCGCCGTGCCCGGCACACACACGACCGGTCGAATGAGGTCAGCCGGCGTCAGTCGCAGCACTCCGACGGCTGCAGGGTCCGACGACTCGCGAGTCCAGGCGATCGTCGCACCGCCGTAGAGGCAGGCAGCGACATTGTCTGGATGACCCTCGATGGTGACAGCCAGATCTAGCAGATCACTGTCGCTGAGCCGTTCCTCTCCGCCCACCACCAGAGCACGGGCCAGAACCAGCCCTCCCACGATCGCAGCAGCTGAGGAACCCAACCCCCGACCATGTGGAATGCGATTGGCGCATACCAACTCAAGTCCACGAGGACGGCCACCCAAGACGTCGAAAGCCTTGAGCATCACCTTTGCTACCAAGTGACGATGATCACGTGGAACGGTGTCAGCTCCCTCACCATGAACGTCGACGCGAACACCCGGATCATCAACAACTTGGGCAACCAGATCGTCATAAAGACCAAGCGCGAGTCCAAAGGAATCGAAACCTGGGCCCAGGTTGGCCGAGGTTGCCGGAACCCGCACACGAGTTGCCGCAGCTCGAAACGTGGGTCGTCCACTAACGCTCATTGCGGCCTCCCGTTCTCACGTCACCAAGCATTGTGGTCAGACTAGACCCAGGGCCACAGCTGCTTCATGGGCATCTACGGCAACACCCTGAGGTGTCGGCGCCCCGGCGATGGCCCACTCCGGATCCTTGAGGCCGTGCCCGGTTACGGTGCATACAACCCGCTGTCCGGTGTCGAGTTGTCCGGCCTTGTGCATCTGCAGCAGCCCGGCCACAGAGGATGCGGATGAGGGCTCGACGAATACGCCCTCCTTGGCGGCGAGCAGCCGATAGGCCGCGAGGATCTCTCTATCCGTGACTGCCTCTATCCGGCCACCGGACTCGTCACGAGCGTTGATCGCCTGCTCCCACGACGCTGGATTTCCGATTCGGATTGCGGTCGCAATCGTGGAAGGTGAAAGAACAGGCGCACCATTGACAATTGGCGCAGAGCCAGCGGCTTGGAAGCCCCACTCGCGTGGACGCCGAGTTGCGATCCCATCGTTCTTGTATTCAGTGAAGCCCTTCCAGTAGGCGGTGATATTGCCGGCATTGCCGACGGGAAGGCAGTGGATGTCTGGAGCGTCACCGAGGAAGTCGACGATTTCGAAAGCCGCGGTCTTCTGCCCCTCGATGCGCGAGGGATTGACTGAGTTGACCAGTGCAACCGGGTAATGCTCGCTGAGTTTACGCGCCAGAGTCAGACAGTCATCAAAGTTGCCGTCCACCTGTAGAAGGTGTGCTCCATGGACAAGGGCCTGAGCCAGTTTCCCCATGGCGATCTTCCCGCGCGGAACGAGAACGGCACAGATCATCCCCGCTTTCACGGCGTATGCGGCTGCCGAGGCGGACGTATTTCCGGTCGAGGCGCAGATGACAGCCTTGGCGCCTTCCTGAGCAGCCATCGAAATCGCCATGGTCATGCCGCGGTCCTTGAAAGAACCGGTCGGGTTCTGTCCCTCAACTTTGAGCCAGACCTCACACCCCGTCATTTCCGACAGTACGCAGGCGGCGACCAACGGGGTGCCACCCTCGCGCAAGGTGACGACGGGCGTCTTGTCCGTGACAGGCAGTCGATCGCGGTATTCCTCAATGACGCCACGCCATTGCGGTGCCCCAGCGGTTGCGCTCATCGACCGTCCTCACCTTCCACCCGCATCACACCAACAACATCACGGACCGCATCATTGCGGCGTAACTGGTCCATCGTTGCAGCAAGGTCGCTGTCGCGGGCCGTGTGTGTGCGCACGATCAGTCCAGCCTCATCCCCACGCCCATCCTGACGGACCGTCTGGATGCTCACACCGTTGTCAGCGAACGCTTGAGCAACCGCAGCCAGCACGCCGGGACGATCGGCCACATGCAGATTGACGTAGTAGCGGGTGACAGCATCACCGATCGTGCGGACCTCGAGATCGGCATAGGTGGATTCACCTGGTCCCCGCGTGCCGGCTACCTTGTTTCGCGCGGTGGCAACAATGTCGCCGAGTACGGCGGAGGCAGTGGGGGCGCCACCAGCGCCACGGCCATAGAACATCACCTGACCGGCAGACTCAGCCTCGACAAACACGGCGTTGAATGCGCCGCGGACCCCCGCAAGAGGATGATTGCGCGGCACCATCGACGGATGTACGCGCACAATCACACCCTGCTCATCGGCACTGAGTTCAGCAATGGCAAGCAACTTGATGACGAAGCCCATATCGCGTGCAGCCTGAACATCCTGCGCGGACACCTTGGATATGCCCTCACATGAGACATCATCCATTGAGACGCGGGTGTGGAATGCAAGCCCAGCCAGAATCGCGGCCTTCGCCTGAGCATCGTGACCCTCAACATCAGCGGTCGGATCAGCTTCTGCATACCCAAGAGCCTGGGCCTCGGCCAATACCTGCGCGTAGTCAGCGCCCTCCTCGTCCATCTTGGTGAGGATGAAGTTCGTGGTGCCGTTGACGATTCCCATGACCCGGCGGACCTTGTCGCCCGCAAGTGACTCACGCAGCGGGCGCAGCAGTGGAATAGCTCCCGCGACAGAGGCTTCGTAGTACAGGTCGACCCCATACTTCTCTGCGGCCTCGTGGAGAGTCTGGCCGTCAGCAGCCAGCAGAGCCTTGTTTGCCGTCACTACCGACGACCCGCTGGCCATGGCCGCGAGAATGAGCGAGCGAGCGGGCTCGATCCCGCCCATCACCTCAACCACGATGTCTGCACCTGAGGAAGCCAGAGCTTCGAGATCACCAGTGATAAGCGCGGCATCGATTCCATCACGAATCTTTGCCGTGTCGCGCACGCCCACACCCGTGAGCCGCAAAGGCACTCCAACCCGAGCGGTCAGATCCTGGGCAGATTCACCGAGCAGCCGGGCAACCTGACTGCCGACCGTGCCACCGCCGAGTAGGGCGACAGTGATTTCGGTTGGCGTACTCATCGCGCTCCTTAGGACGTAACAACTCGGGACCCTAGCGTCCCATTTCAGCGTCGTCGTTGTGACACCGACCCGGTGGTTTTCGGCACATTCGGCCTAATCGTGGACACCCGGACTTTACTGAGGGTGAACAGCACGTAGACGTTGACACCGCATTCGAACTCGTCAAACTACAGGCCCGCGTCAAAGGCCAGAAGATCGTTGACCGTCTCGCGGCGAAGAACGAGCCCTGCCTGTCCGTCACGAATGGAGATGACGGGCGGACGAGGTACGTAGTTGTAATTCGAGGCCATCGCACGGCAGTACGCACCAGTGGCTGCGACCGCGAGCAGGTCCCCGGCGGTCACATCTGCGGGCAGCCAGCAATCGCGAACAACGATGTCACCGGACTCACAATGTCGTCCCACAACCCGGGAGAGAACGGCACCTGAGTCTGAGACGCGCGATGCCAGCTGAACCGTGTACTCAGCGTCGTAGAGGGCTGTTCTGATGTTGTCGCTCATTCCGCCGTCGACACTCACATATCGTCGGGAATGACCGTTGCCGAGATCAATCTCCTTGACGGTGCCGACTCGGTACAGCGTGAACATCGAAGGCCCGACAATGGCACGTCCCGGCTCGACGGAGATCCGCGGCAGAGCCAGCCCGTACCCCTGGCATTCACGCTTGATGATTGCTCGAAGAAGTCCGGCCATCTGAGCGGCAGTCAGTGGATCGTCGTCACCCTTGTAGGCGATGCCCATTCCGCCGCCGAGATTCAACTCTGAAACCTCCAGGCCATGCTCATCCCGTACGGCCGCTGCCAGACCCACCAGACGATGAGCCGCAACCTCAAAGCCTGCCGCATCGAAGATCTGCGAGCCGATGTGTGAGTGAAGTCCCACAAGCTTTAGCGATGGGAGTTTGACGATCCGACGAACAGCCTCCGCCGCCGCACCACTGGTGAGCGAAAGCCCGAACTTCTGATCCTCGTGTGCTGTGGCGATGAACTCGTGGGTGTGGGCTTCAACACCCACAGTAACGCGCACCAGAACGTCGACAACGCGGTCATGTCGATGTGCCGCATCGGCCACTCGAGCTATCTCCTCGTAGGAGTCGATTACGAAACTGGAGACTCCTGCGGTAACCGCTGCGTCAATTTCGTCGTGGCTCTTGTTGTTTCCGTGGAACGAGATTCGATTCGCAGGGAACCCTGCCCGTAGCGCAAGAGCAAGTTCGCCACCGGAGCAGACGTCGAGGTTCAAGCCCTCCTGCTCGAGCCAGCGCAGAGTGGTTGCTGACAGGAACGCCTTACCTGCGTAGTAGACCTGACCTGGGATCTCATCGTCCTGGTAGGCGTCGCGAAAGGCGGCCGCACGCTCGCGAAAATCCATCTCATCAAGCACGTAGAGCGGGGTGCCGAACTGTTCAGCCAGGTCTCGGACATCCACCTCGCCCACTACCAGCGAGCGCTGAGCCAAGCCGTCGCCTGTTGCCCGCGTGACGCTGATAGGCCACACCCCGGCAGAGAGTTCGTGAAGGGACTCGGCATCAGCAGGAGGAACAGGTGCACTGAGAACTGAGACAAGATCTCCGTGCCGCGGACCGGCTGGATGTGCGCGCATAAGACAAGGCTACTCAGTCAGGATGTGGGCCCTCGAAGGGACTACATACGCTCGGGCGCGCTGACTCCGAGGATCTGCAAACCGTTGGCGAGTGTCTGGCGGGCAGCCGCGCAGAGCCACAGACGGGCAATATTGATGGGTTCAAGTTCAGCATCGGCTCCGGGCAGAACGCGGCAGACGTCATAGAACTTGTGATACGCCGTCGCCAATTCCTCGAGATAGCGAGCAATCCGATGTGGCTCACGCAACTCAGCCGCCGAACCAACAACGCGCGGAAACTCGCCAATGGCACCGAGCAGAGCCGCCTCGCGCTCGTGTGAAAGCAGTGAAGGGTCGAAATCAGCACTGCGCCAATCGATCCCGAGGTCTGCCGCACCGCGTAGCACGGACGAGATTCGAGCATGTGCGTACTGGACGTAATACACCGGATTGTCATTGGTGCGCGACACCAGCAGATCGAGGTCCAAGGTGAGTGGGCTGTCCACCGGGTACCGGATCAGGGAGTACCTCGCTGCGTCGACACCCACCTCGTCAACCAGATCCTCGAGAGTGATCAGGTTGCCGGCACGCTTGGACAGCCTGACCTCTTCCCCGTTCTTGAACATCTTCACCAATTGACCGATGAGCACCTCGATATTGACGTCTGGATCGTCACCGGCACAGGCCGCCACAGCTCTGAGCCGATTCACGTAGCCGTGATGGTCAGCACCCAGAAGATAGATGCAGACGTCAAATCCGCGAGCCCTCTTGTCTACGTAGTACGCGGTATCAGAGGCGAAGTAGGTGAGCTCACCATCAGCCTTGATGAGTACACGATCCTTATCGTCGTCAAAGTCACTGGTGCGCAGCCAGGTTGCACCATCGAGTTCGAAGACATGCCCCTCAGTACGCAGTTTGTCGAAGCCGCGCTCCACAGCTCCTGATGAGTGCAGTGTGCGCTCGGAGTACCACACATCGAAATGGGTGTTGAAATTGTCGAGGACGTCCTTTTGCTGTTGAAGCTGCAACGCATAGCCCGCTTCGCGGAAAGCTTCATAGCGTTGGGGTTCCGGAAGGTTGACGATCTCTGGATCAGCGGCAATCACTTTCCTGGCGAGGTCGTCGACGTATTCACCCTGATACCCACCCTCCGGTACCTCGGTTCCAAGGGCACGAGCTTCGATCGACTGTCCGAACTTGTCCATCTGGACGCCACGATCATTGATATAGAACTCGCGGGCCGTGGTTGCACCGGCAGCTTCTAGTACGCGGGCAAGCGCATCCCCAACAGCAGCCCAACGGGTGTGGCCCAGATGGAGCGGGCCGGTGGGATTGGCGGAGATGAACTCCACGTTGAAGGTCTTGCCCGCATAACGATCGATCCGTCCGTAGGTGTCCCCGGCAACAACCACGTTTCGAGCCAGTTCCCCGAGCGATGCAGCGTCCAAGGTGATGTTGAGGAATCCGGGGCCGGCAATATCGACTTTGGCAATTCCGTCAACCTGACGAAGTTGCCCGGCAACCAGTTCGGCCACGGCCCGCGGACTGCTCTGTGCCGGCTTTGCCAGGACCAGGGCGATGTTTGTGGCGTAATCACCATGCTCGGGATTCTTGGGTCGCTCAACCACCACCTCGCTGGGCACCTGCGAGGGCTCCAACGCCAGCGTTCCACTCTCGACACAGACGACGACGCAGTGACGAATGGCGGCTGACAGGAGTTCGGGGGTCATGGATTAAGCCTACCGACACGCACGCTGATAGGGTCATCACCATCCCTGGCCCCCGTAGCTCAGGGGATAGAGCGGTGCCCTCCGGAGGCATGTGCGCAGGTTCGAATCCTGCCGGGGGCACTCATTCTCGAGATCCCGCGAAGGCGGGATGTTGAGAATGAGTTGCTTGAACGCCGCCAGGATTCGGGAGGAGAATCGCGAACGCGATTCGACGGGTCCTGCCGGGGGCACTCATTCGTATATGTTCGGGACACTGACACCCACGCGTCGACAGGGATGACATGTCCAACATCACCACCGCGTTCATCGGCGGCTCTATCTTCAGCTCAGCATTTGGCGCGCCCACTCGCGCCGCAGTAGCGCTTCGTGATGGACGCATCGCCGCCATCGGCACCGATGATCAGATCCGAGAGCTCGTCGACTCCGCCACGGAGATCATCGACATCTCGGGACGGCTGTTATCACCAAGTTTTCAGGATTCACATGCCCACCCGCTACTGGCTGGCGTAAACATGCTGCTGTGCGATGTGCACGGCTGTGAGTCAGCCGATGACACGATCGAGCGCGTTCGCGCATATGCCGACGCCAATCCGGACGCCACCTGGATCAACGGTGGTGGCTGGCACATGGGCGACTTCCCAAACGGCACACCGACCCGGCAGATGCTCGACTCTGTTGTCCCGGATCGTCCGGTCTACCTCTCCAACCGTGATGGCCACGGCGCCTGGGTGAACACGAAGGCGCTCCAGTTGGCTGGAATCACGTCGGAAACCCCGGACCCTGTCGACGGACGGATTGAGCGCGAATCCGACGGTTACCCTGCGGGCACCCTGCATGAGGGGGCCATGGCCCTGGTCGATCACCTCGTCCCTGCGTCCACTCCGGAGAAGGACTACGCCGGCCTCATGGCCGCCCAGGCGCACATGTTCTCCCTCGGGATCACGGCCTGGCAGGACGCTGCGGTCGGTGCCGTGTTCGGCAATGACGACATCCTTCCGACATACATCAGGGCTGCCCGCAGTGGTGACCTCAAGGCTCGGGTTGTTGGGAGTCTGTGGTGGGATCGCAATCGCAGCGCCGATCAGATTCCAGACCTGCTTGATCGTCGGGCTGAGGCAGTCGTTGGAAGATTCCGAGGAACCACCATCAAGATCATGCAGGATGGTGTCGCGGAGAACTACACAGCCGCCATGACAGAGCCCTACCTCGACGGATGTGGCTGCGCGACCGAGAACTCAGGACTGAGTTTCGTCGACCCGATTGCGCTGCGCGAGTACGTCACAAGTCTGGACGCGGCCGGATTCCAAGTGCACTTTCACTCACTCGGTGATCGTGCGGTTCGTGAAGCACTCGACGCCATCGAAAGGGCCGTGACCGAGAACGGGCCCTCAAGCAACCGTCACCATCTCGCCCACCTGCAGGTCGTCCACCCGGATGACATCGCGCGGTTTGCTCGTCTTGGAGCCACTGCCAATGCCCAGCCACTGTGGGCCTGCCACGAGGTGCAGATGGATGAACTCACCATCCCCTTCCTGGGCGAGCCACGATCATCCTGGCAGTATCCCTTTGCGGATCTGCTTCGGGCTGGTGCGCACTTGGCAGCTGGAAGTGATTGGCCCGTCTCCTCAGCCAACCCGCTTGAGGGTATGCATGTGGCGGTGAATCGAATCGCCCCGGGAGCGACGGGCGACTACACAGAACCCCTTTACCCACACAACAGGCTCACCCTCGCTGAGGCATACAGCGCATACACCGCTGGTACAGCGCGCATCATGCATCACGACGATGTCACCGGTCACTTGGTTGAAGGTGCCTACGCAGACTTGGTGGTACTGGATCGAAATCCATTCGATGGCGACGCACAGTCCATCGCCGAGACAAGGGTTGATCAGACGTACGTTGAAGGTGAACTGGTCTTCCACAAGACCTGACATCGCGCCCTGCGCCGTCGCACGGCCGTAAAGCATTGCCGCTCTCGCGGCAGCTCAACGGCTTACGTGAGCTCGGCATCCGGATTCTCTACGAGCACATAGTCTTTAGGCTCTTCACCAACTCGGTCGCCGCTCGCGACCGCAGATTCGCCTGCTGTGGGCGAACTTGCAAACCACGAAGCGCCTGCTGCGATGGCCATCATGACGGCAGCAATGCCGAATACAAGTTCGAGCCCGGACTGGAATGGCGAGGAGATCAGGGTTGGAAAGAACTGGTTTCCGGTGAGGGTGGCAACGTTCTCGGGCGGAAGAATGTGAAGCAGACCCGTCGGTTCCAAGAGTGACGCAATCGGATTGATCCCCAGGAAAGCCGCAAAGAGAATCCCGACGGGTGGGAGCCCCGCGAGTTGATGAGCAATGTCCGCTGGAACTTTCTGCGCGATCAGTCCAGCCGCCAACGTGGACGGCAGAGTGTTGGCGAGCCCGACCACCATCAGTGAGAAGAAGACACCGATTGAGACCGCCGAGCCGGCGTTGAAGAACGTCATCCGCATCCCTGACGCAGCACCACGCGCAGCGGCGGGGACGCTGTTCATCACCACAGACGCATTGGGAGATGAGAACATCCCAGATCCGACCCCATTGAGGAAGATCAGCAACCCGAACACGGGGTAGGCGAAGTCAACCGGAAGCACCACCAGGCCGACAAATGAAAGAGCGGAAATCGCCGCACCCAAGACGGTAAAGCGACGGGTGCCGTATCGATCGCTCAACCAGCCAGATACCGGACCGGCGGTGAGAAAGCCGATCGTCAGGGGAACCAGGAAAATACTCGCCCACAGCGGCGTACTTTCATACGAGTAGCCACGTCGAGGCAGCCAGATTCCCTGCAGCCAGATGATCAGAACCAGTTGCAGCCCACCACGTGAGATCGACCCAAGCAGCCCTGCAAGGTTTCCAAGCGAGAAGGCTGGAATCTTGAACAGGTCCATATGGAACATCGGGTCATCGACTCGGCGTTCCACGACGACAAATGCGCAAAGCAGGCCGACCCCTGCAAGGAGGGCGCCGAACACCCATGGGTTACCCCAGCCCATCGCCGATCCGTTGTAAGGCTGTAGCCCATAGGTGACACCTGTGAGCAGTGCGGTGAGGCCGAGTGCGAAGGTGAGGTTTCCCGGAATATCGAGCTTGCCCCTGTGACGGATACCTACCTCGTGCAGTGATGCATACGACCAAATCGCACCGATGACACCAAACGGCACGCTGACCCAGAACACTGCCCGCCAATGCCACTCACTCAGGAGACCCCCGATAACCAAGCCGAGGAAGGATCCTGCGATAGCGGCCACTTGATTGACCCCAAGCGCCATGCCGCGCTGATGCACCGGAAAGGCGTCCGTGAGGATGGCCGTGGCATTGGCCATGATCATGGCCGCGCCGATCGCCTGTACGGCGCGAAATCCGATGAGCCAGAGCGCACCTGCTGAACCCGACCATGGCACCATAGACAGTGCGATGGACGACAGCGCGAAGACCATGAACCCGAGGTTGTAGATGCGAACTCGTCCCTGCAGATCGCCTAGCCGACCAAAGGTCACCACCAGGGCAGCCGTGATGAGCAGGAAACCCAGGAGCATCCACAGGAGGTAGCTCACGTTCGCCGGATTAAGCGGATCCAGATCAATACCTCGAAAGATCGCGGGAAGTGAAATGAGAACAATCGAGGAGTTGATCGTGGCCATCGTCAGGCCCAGTGTCGTGTTTGACAGGGCAATCCACTTGTAGCGTGGATGGTCACGCTCACGCCACGAGGGACCAGCCACCTCGCCCGCCTCTGTCATAGGCCCATGATGACGCACGACTCGTCGAGCCAGGTACAGCGATTACCGTGATGCACCCCACGTCATCGGGCAGGATCACACCATGAGCACCAAGGATCCAGCCACACTGTCCGCGACCACGATCGAAGCGCTGAAGACACTGGCGACGCAGTTCGTCGATGGCCAAGCAGCCCCCGGTGTGAGCATCGCGATCGTCAAGAGGCGGCAGGTCGTGGCCACGGTCGAGGCCGGTTATGCGGATCTGGACGGGAGCATCCCCGTCACAGCAGAACACCTCTATGAGATCGGATCGATAAGCAAATCGTTCACTGCGCTGACGATCCTCTCGTTGGTTGATGATGGACTCATCAGCCTCACTGACACTGTGCAGCAGCATGTTCCCTGGTTTGAGGTGAACAGCGCCTATCCCCCATTCACCCTGCGCCACCTTCTCGACCATTCCTCTGGACTCATCATGGGTTCGGATTCATGGCCCGATGAACTGGCACAGGTGTATGCCCTGAGGACGAGCCACACCGGATCCGCGCCCGACACGATCTTCCACTACTCCAATGTCGGATACATGACCCTCGGCGTCGTGGTGAGCACCGTGACGGGGCGACCGTGTACAGACATCATGAAAGAGCGAATCCTTGACGTTGTGGGGATGCCAGACACGATTACGACGATCACCGATCACGATCGAGCTCGCATGGCCATCGGCACCCAACCTGTGTTCGAGGACGAACCTTGGCGGCCGGGAGAACCACTTGCACCTGCCACGTGGTTTGAGATCTCGGCAGTCGACGGCAACATCGCCTCTACCGCGCGCGATATGGGCAGGTACCTGGCGATGCTGCTCAACGGCGGTGAACTCGATGGACGCCGAGTCATCTCCGCGCGCGGACATGCGTCCATGGTTACGCCGACCTCACCTGGTGGTGAACCTGCACCGGGCTACTCCCGATACGCACTTGGTATCAACATCGAGGAGATCAATGGCCAGACCTGCATCACCCATGGCGGTGGGATGGTTGGCTACTCGACATTCGTCATCGGTGACCTACCTCGAGGCTTTGGCGTCGTCGTTTTGACCAATGCCCCCGGCGATGCTCCCGGCGCGCAGTGGCTTGCCCGCGCCTGCTTCGACCTGATGGCCGCTGACCACGACGATGCAGGCCAGACAATAACCCGCCTGCCGAAGTACGAGCCGCGCTCCACGTCAGCACTTCCCCGTGGAAACGACGGATCGGTAGCTGCGAATTACGACGCGTACGTCGGTCACTACCGAAGCTTCAGTCCATGGTTTACCCATCTGCGGATTGCTGCTGCCGACGGCAAACTCTGGCTGGTCGCTCCGAACGGAGTGGAGGCACCCGGTACGGTCGAGCTCGTTGAGATCGAGCCGGGCGTCTTCCGCGAAGGTGCGGATCCGCGCCTGCCCGAACGTCTGACCATGGGGCCGATCGTCGACGGCAGGGCTGTGTGGGTAAGTCGACACGACTGCAGGTACTCGCGAACCTTCCGGGACTAGTCAGTCCTCCGTACCACCTTGCACTGCCCACCGGCCGCATCTATACACAGTGTCAGTAGTGTGTCTGTCAACATACACAATCTTCGCTCATGCCCTATCGTGGACCTCACAGGTGGCATCGAGAGAGGTACGAATGGATCGTCGGGAGCAGCTCCGCTACGAGCAGGTCATGACATTGATCGAGCGGATGATCGAGGAGAACAAACTCCAACCTGGTGATCGCCTGCCGACCAACAAGGAACTCGGAGAACTGGCCAACGTCAGCCTCATCTCGGTTCGACGCGCCCTAGATGAACTTGAGCGAGCAGGGCGCGTTCGGCGACACCAGGGGGTTGGCACCTTCGTAGCCGCCGAGCGGATTCTCACCAGTCCCGCTCTGGCCGGTGGCCTACTGGCAACCATGACCGGCGGAGTTGAACACCAGCGAATTACAACCCGACTCATCGATGTGTCTGCGGGATTCCCATCAGATGACATCAGGACCTCGCTGGCCCTCACGGAACGTACTGCCGTGTGGTGCATCAGACGTCTTCGCGTGATTGCTGACCGCCCAATGATCAACGAGACCTCCTATATCCCGCAAACGCTCGCACCCGATCTAGACCAGGCCTTGGCCGGTTACGACGGATCCCTCTACCAATTGCTAGGCGATCAATTCGGTCTGGTGGATGCCTACGAGGAGCAGCAACTGGAGATCGTGAAACCGAGCCCCGCCGACCGTAAGAGTTTGATGCTTACGGCACGTGATCTCGTTGCGCGAATCCGCGGAGTGAGCTTCTCCGTTGATGGCAGTCCCTTCGACTGCTTCGAGCAGGTGTATCCAGTCGATGGATTCACGTTCTATCTCTCCGGTCGAACCGACCGTCAAGTGCTTCCCCAGACGCGCACGGGCACCTGGTCGATTTCACCACATCGTTAACCAAACGTTTTCCGGCAAGGGCCGTTGTGCCGATGACGTAACACTCGTTCACTGCTAAGGTCTGCATACACACTATGCAGTGGCAACCCAAGGCTAGGGCAGAGTGTCGCTCCCCCGTCCGCAGAACGATCTGATCTGAGAGTAGCCATGACTGAGTCGACGTTCCTATCGACCTATGCCGAGCAGACACCGACCTCGAAGGCGCTGTTCGAGCGGGCCAGCAAGACCATTCCCGGGGGTGCCGGAAGTAGTGCTCGCACCGTCAAATTCGGCTGGTCGCCATACCCACCGTTCATGCGCCAGGGTACCGGATCACGGCTGACGGACGTCGATGGCAATGAGTACATCGACTACCTTCTCGGCTTGGGCCCAATGATTCTGGGTCATCGCCACCCTGTGGTTACCAAGGCTGTGTCAGATGCGATCGCTGAATATGGCACCTGTTTCGGCCTGCCGTATGAACTTGAAATTGAAGCAGCAGAGAAGGTTGTGGCTGCGGTGCCCGGGATCGAGAAGGTGCGCTTCACCAACTCTGGTAGTGAAGCTGTTGGCAGCGCGGTCCGGCTCGCCCGTGCCCACACCGGCCGCCGCATCATCGTTCGCTTTGAGGGCCACTACCACGGGTGGCAGGACACTGTTTACTGGAGCAACCACGTCGATCCTGCACTGGCCGGGCCAAAGGAGAGCCCACGTCCAGTGGCAGCTGGACCCGGGGTGCCTCTTGAGTTGACCGACACTCTGATCGTGCTCACCTGGAACGATCCTGAAAGCTTCGTCAAGCTCATGAACGAGCGCGGCCATGAGATTGCCGCAGTGATCACTGAGCCTGCCGTGTTCAACACGGGCTGCATCCTCCCGGAGCCGGGCTACCTCGAACTCCTTCGCTCGGAAACGAAGAAGCATGGCTCGCTCTTGATCTTCGACGAGGTGATCACCGGATTCCGGTTCGCTCGCGGCTGTGCACAGGAATACTTCGGGATCACCCCAGACCTCACCACTCTGGCCAAGGGGCTCGGCGGAGGGTTCCCGGTTGCAGCACTCGGTGGGTCACACGAAGCCATGAGCATGATCGCCGAAGGGCGCTACTCACATTCAGGAACGTACAACGCGAATGTTGTGCAGTGTGCCGCTGTGTCAGCAACGATGGATGTGCTCGCAGAGCCAGGTCTCTACGAACGTCAGCGCGCCCTTGGCGATCGGCTTGCTGACGGACTCCGCAAGATTGCTGCCGATAGCGGGATCGCAGCCCGCGTAGATGGCCTTGGCACCGTCTTCCAGCTGTGGTTCTCCGATCACGAGATCAAGAACTGGCGTGACGCCGAGCAGTACGCAGATGAGGCGATGTTTACGCGCTGGTGGCAGGAGATGATCACTCGAGGAGTGCTCTTCCATCCTCTGCAGTTTGAGAATCTGTTCGTCTCACTCGTTCATACTGATGAGGACATAGACCGCACGCTCATTGCAGCTGCCGAAGCCTTTGACGTACTGAGCAAGCACTGAGTCCGAATCACTGCTCTCACGTGGAGTTGGATCAACGATGCTGATCGGCCTTGATCTGGGAACCTCCGGGCTCAAGGGGGTGGTACTCGGGACCAGTGGCGAGGTCGTCGCATCGGCGCGGGCCGACTACTCTACGCATCGCCCAGAGTTGGGAGCTTCGGAACAGGATCCGCACGATTGGGCAGCGGCGATCATCGCCGTTCTTGGGGAACTATCGGAGTTGGTCGACCCTGCCACCTGGCTCGGCATTGGTTTGTCTGCGATGATCCCGACGATCGTCGTGACGGATATGAGCGGCGAAATCCTACATCCCTCGATCACGTGGGAGGACGCACGAGCAGAGCCACAGGGTGAGCAGTTGCGCTCTCAGCGAGGGGCGGTTGAGACCTACCACAACACTGGACAGTGGTTGGACGGACGCTACCTATTGCCCATGTATCTGCGGCTTGCGCCACAACTCCATCAAGGGCAGGTACGGGTGCTCGGCGCCAAGGACTGGATCCTGCACTGGCTCACCGGTGTCTACGCCACCGACCCGGCCACTGCCACCGGATCAGGTGCCTACAACCTGATCACGGGAGACTACGACACCAGCATTCTGGATCTGGTGGGTCAGTGGACCCGCAGTGAGATTGAACTCGCCCCAGTATCTGCTTCTACCGTGACCTACCCGATCAGAGATGAGATCGCCGAACTCCTCGGCGTACCGCGAGGTCTCCCCATCGCCGTGGGGGCGGCCGATGCCATGGCTGCGCTCCTGGGACTGGGTGTTGGTACACCGGGTGACATCGTCTACCTAGCCGGCACGTCCACAGTGATCGTAGGCATCGACGAAACACCACATTTCGATGCAGAGCAGCGCTTCCTCCTCACACCCTTGGCCCTTGGCGGCTATGGACATGAAATGGACCTACTCGCTACCGGCTCAGCCCATGCGTGGTTGGCCGACCTACTGGGTCTGGATGCACCTGACATCGTGGCTGAACTCGGTCGCTCTGTTCAGCCTGATGATTCGGGATTACCAACCATGCTCGCCTATGTGGCTCCGGGCGAGCAGGGCGCCTTGTGGGACCCGTTGCTCACCGGAGTTATTGAGGGGCTGACCCTGCACACCAGTGCGGCCCATCTTGCCCGCGCACTGTTGACTGCTATCAACGTTGAGTCGGCTCGCTGTGTGGCGGTCTGGCAAGAGAACTCGCCGCGCTCGGGTGAACTGCACGTGGCTGGGCGGGGGATCGACCAGGCCACACTGCAGGAACTGGCTGATGCGACGGGGCGGCACGCCCACCTGTGCGGGCAGGAGCACGCAGCTCACTCAGCGGTCGGCGCTGCGTTGATCGTGGCACGAGCACTTGGCGTCGAACCGCTGCCCGTCAATCATCACGTGACCCTGAAAACCAGCCCACGAACCGAGTCGTGGCCCATGTGGCAACTGCTCACTGCGCGGCACGATGAGCTGAGGACGCGAACCAGATAGTGGCCAGCGCGTCGCTCAGAGCTTCGGTATGAAGTGGCACGCGACCTGATGCTGGCTGTTCGCTGAGGTCAACGACAGCACGGGATCGTCGGTGCGGCACACGTCTGGCTCGGCCTGCTCCCGGTACAGCGGACAGCGGGGATGAAATCTGCAGCCAACCGGGATCGCAGTTGGGTTGGGGATCTCCCCTGTCAGCACAGTTCGACCAACCGCGGCGACGGTCTCAGGAACAGGGATCACCGACACCAATGCCTTGGTATACGGATGCTGGGGATTGTTGATCAACTCCACAGGAGAGCCCTGCTCAACGATCCGGCCGAGGTATACGACGGCAATCCGATCTGCAAACATCCATGCCAGCGATAGGTCGTGGGTGATGAAGAGATACGCCACGCCAAGCCGATCTCGAACATCTGCCATGAGACGAAGAATCCCCGCACGCAGTGAGACATCCAACATGGAGACAGGTTCGTCCGCCACGACGACCGATGGCTCAAGGATCATGGCTGCGGCAATCGCCACTCGCTGTCGCTGCCCACCGGAAAGCTCGTGAGTGAATCGTCGGGCGATCCGATCCGCTGGAGTCAGACCCGCACGCGTCAGGGCCGCGAGACCGAGTTCACGTCTGTGCGCGTCGGAGTCACCCACGTCGTTGATGATTAACGGCTCGATCACGGTATCTATCACTGTCATGCGCGGATCGAGTGATTCGAACGGATCCTGGAAGATCATCTGAAGGCGCGGGCGAATGCGGCGCAGGTCGTTACCGCGCAGAGGTACCAGATCAGTTCCGTCAAAGACAATCCGGCCAGAGGTGGGATCAATGAGGCGCATGACCGCATTGGCGATGGACGTCTTACCGCTGCCGGATTCACCCACCACCGCCAGCGTCTCACCCGGGTACAACTCCAAGTTCACGCCGTCCACGGCATGGGCGATGCTCTTACCGCGACCGTTGGGATTCTTCACCTTGTACTGGACATGAAGATCCTGAATGGACAGAACCGGCTCCCGCTCCGATCTCGGCTGCGATAACTCACTCATGACCGCACCTGCTCTCCGCTGAGGAGATGACATGAAGCCTGATGGGCTTGCGTGATGCGGATCAACGTGGGCTCATTCACTGAGCAGACGTCCACCGATACGTCGCAACGCGGTTGGAAACGGCAGCCCACCTGGGGCTTGGACAGATCCGGCGGCGACCCTGGGATTCCGTCGATGAACACGCGCTCGCGATGGATATTCGGGTAGGCCCGAAGCAGCCGCTGAGTGTATGGATGCTTGGCGTTGACGACACCACCGGATTCACCGAAGACGTCATGTGATGGCCCGGTTTCTGCCATCTTCCCTGCATACATCACTGCCACCCGATCGCATGTCTGGGCGAGAACCGACAGATCATGTGAGATGAGGAGCATTGCCAGGTTGTACCTGTCGCTGAGCGACTGCAGAAGATCGATGATCTGTGCCTGAGTCATGACATCGAGCGCCGTGATTGGCTCATCGGCAATGACCAGGCGCGGCCGGCAGGCCAACGCCATGGCAATCATGACCCGCTGTCGCATTCCACCGGAGAACTGATGTGGGTAATCATGAGCACGACGTGCGGGGATACCGACCGCTTCTAGGAGTTCACTCATACGGTCTTCAGCCTCAGGCCCCGTCACGGACGAATCGTGAACGCGAATCGGCTCGGCGATCTGGCTCCCAATTGTCTGCACAGGATTGAGTGCGTTGAGCGCCCCTTGGAAAACCACCGAGATGTCCTTCCAGCGGTAGGCGCGCATTCCATCTTCATCCAGGTTGCTGATCTCAATGCCGTCAAACGTCACTGAGCCAGACGAGATCCGCGCATTGACTGGTAGCAATTGCGGAATCGCCATTGCCATCGTCGTCTTGCCACAACCCGACTCCCCCGCAAGGCCGACGAACTCACCAGCATCGATGTTCAGGCTGACCCCATCAACTGCGTGGACGTCACCATCAGAGGAACCATAGGAGACGCGCAGATCGCGGACTTCAAGCAGACTCATGAAGCCCCCTTCAACCGTGGATTGGTGATTCGCTCAAATGAGTGACCCACGAGCGTGAAGCCGAGCACGACCACCAGAATGCCCAAGCCAGGTGGAAGGAAATACCACCAGGCACCGAGACCAACAGCACCTGATACGAAGGCGAAATGCAGCATAGAGCCCCATGAGATGCGGTCGGGATCCCCAAGGCCGATAAAGCTCAAAGTGGCCTCCGCCAGAATGCAGCCAGCCACCACGAGAATCGTGTTTGCCACGATCAGTTGCATCACGTGGGGTGCAATATTCCGACGGATAATGCGCAGATCTGAGGCACCCAGTGACTTGGCTCGTGCCACGTACTGACGTTGACGTAAAGACAAGGTCTGCGACCGCACGATGCGCGCTGTCCTCGGCCAAGAAAGCAGGCCGATGACCAAGATGATGATCAGCAGGTTCTGCCCGAAGATCGCGCCCATGGCGATCATCAACGGCAGGGCCGGAACCACAAGGAAGAAGTCGGTGGCACTCATAAGAGTGGCGTCCAAGGGTCCTCGGAAGTAACCCGCGGCGATCCCGATACCCGCACCGATGACGGTCGAGATCAGAGTTGCCATCACACCGACGAACAGCGAGATCCGTGCGCCGGCGAGGAACTCTCGGAAGACATCTCGACCGAGCTCATCAGTACCGAGCCAGTGGGCCGCCGAGGGTGGCTGAAGAATGGTCGATGCATCGGTGCCCACATCTGCCGGATCGAACGGGAAGATTATTGGTCCGACTATCGCCATCAGCGCAGTGACGACGAGCAGGATCAGTCCGATACGGCCGAGTCTGTCTGCCCAGATCTGCCGCAACATACCGGGCATCCCTGAGGATGAACTC
This sequence comes from uncultured bacterium, assembly GCA_963978055.1. GTDB lineage: Bacteria > Actinomycetota > Actinomycetes > S36-B12 > CAIYMF01 > Longivirga. The sequence continues at coordinate 14,861 of CAXBQZ010000027.1, read as the reverse complement.
AACGTTGCGTCATCTGCGGTGAGGTCGAATGTCATGCCGCCACCGCCACTCGTGGGTCGAGGCGCCGATAGACGAGATCGGCAATGAAGTTCGCAACCAGGACGGCGACGGAGATGATGAGGAAGCACGCCTCCAAGGTCGGATAGTCGCGGGAGAGAACGGAGTTGTAGGTCAGAAGTCCCATGCCCGGCCACGAAAACACAACCTCGACCTGGATCGCCCCGGCTACCAGCGCGCTGATGTAGAGCACAGATGCGGTGACCACAGGAAGCAGGGCATTGCGCGTTGCATGCCGCCAGACCATGGTTCGCCTCGACAGACCCTTCCCGCGCGCCGTGAGCATGTAGTCCTCACTCATCACCTCGATCAGTGACGTGCGGGTAATGATGACGAAGAACGCGATATCGACCAATGCCAGCGTAAGCGTCGGAAGGATCAGATGCCGGGCAATATCGGCGATGTACTGAAAGTAGTTCTGGTAGTCCGCATTGGGTGTCGTGATACCGGAAATCGGCAGACCACCCAGCCACACACCAAAGATGAACACCAGCAGCATTCCCACCCAGAACGTGGGCAGACTCCAGAAGACCAAGGACGTGACCACGGTGGCTGAGTCGGAGGTCGAACCCTGCCGAGATCCAGCGAACACGCCGATGACGATTCCCAGCAGCACCACGACCGTCGTGGAGACCGTCAGCAGCAGCAGAGTGTTCAACAAGGCCCTGCCAACGATGTCGCTGACATTCTCATGTAGGGCAAACGAATAGCCCAGATCACCATGAAGCAGGTTCTTCAGGTATGTGAGGTACTGGGAGAAGAGCGACCCGTCCAAGCCGTAGGCCTCGCGGAGTTTGGCGACCTGCTCGGGTGAGAGCCGCTGTGAACGCGCGATGAGCCGGATCGGATCGCCAGGAATCACATGGAAGAGAAAGAAGTTGAACGTCAGGATCGCGAAGATCGAGGCGCACAGTATGAGAAACCTGCGCAGCAGTGGCGGCATGTCAGATAGCTACGATCCGGCCGGCTTGACCTTCAAGTAGTTGTCCCGAGTGAAGTTGAAGATCATTCCACCCGGAGCCTGTGTCCATCCACTGAATCCAGCATTGGTGTAGGCCTGCAGCTTCTTCTGGTAAACAGCCACGAGGTAGGCCGTGTCTTCGTAGAACATCTTTTGCATCTGCTGAACGAGCGCGATCCGCTTAGCCTGGTCAAGTTCGGATGCCTGCTGGGTATACAGCGCATCGTATTCAGGATTCGAGTAGAACACGTCGTTGTTTCCACCGATCTGGCTGGTGAGTGGCACACCCAGCATGTAACTGGGATCGTTCACCCCGCTGTCCCAGCCCCAGACGAAGATGTCCCAATCTGGTGCATCGACGTTGTACACCGTCGATCCCATGGTGTCCGAGTCCACGGTTGAGAAGTTGAGCTTGATACCCACCTTTTGTGCACTCGCTTGGAAAAGCTGGGCCGTGCGCACATCAACGGACGTCGTCGCGATCGCAATGATGCGAAACTCGAGTGGCTTCCCGTCTTTGGTCTGACGAATTCCGTTGCCATCTTTCGTGGTGTAGCCGGCAGCATCCAGAAGAGCATTGCCCTTATCGGGGTTGTTGTCGATGAGTTCATCAGCCGAGGGCTTCCAATAGAAGTCTCCGAATGACGGCATCAGGATCGAATCACCGGGTGCTGCGTATCCCGCATAGGCAATCTGGGCAATCTGATTTCGGTCGAGCGCATAGCCGAGCGCCTGACGAACATTCTTGTCCAGCAGCAGCGGGTTGCCCTTGGACGTCGGCTTCTTGCACAGATTGAATCCGATGTGATGGAAGGAGAACGAGTCCAACGTCGCGGTGGTGAGATCCTTGTTTCCCTCCAGCCCCTTGAAGACCGTTGGAGGCACCTGGGGAATGATGTCGATCTCACCATTCTTGAGCGCTTGTGCCATGAGGTCGTCATTCGTGTACACGGTCCATGACGCACCCGACGCTGCGGGCTTGTCACCCCACCAGGAGTCATTTCGGGTAACCGAGACCGATTGACCCTGAGTTCGTGCCTTAAAGGTGAATGGTCCAGTCCCCACTGGCTTGTCATTAGTTTCCTTCTGGATCTGATCGACAGTCATGCTCGACCAGATGTGTTTGGGAAGGATCGGCACGACCAGTCCGGGATCAAATGCCTGGGGTGTCTTGAACGTGACGACCACGGTCTTGGCGTCTGGCGCACTCGCCGACACGTAGTCCGTGAAGTACTGCGAATTGATTCCAAGTTGGTTCTTGCCAATGAGATCGAAGGTGTAGACCACATCATCGGCCGTGAAGGGGGTGCCGTCGTGCCACTTCACACCCTCACGAAGGTTGTACGTGATCGTGTCACCCTGCTGTGTGGTCGACGACGCCAGACCCGGCTCGGGCTTGAGATCCAACCCGTACGCACTCAGCGTGTCGTAGATCAGCGACTGAACCTCGATGGCCTCGGTCGTGGTGGTGGTGAGCGGATTGAACGTGTCGATATCAGACTTCCAGCCCACCTTGATGGACTTGTTCGCAACGACCGTGTTCGTGGGCGGAGCACATGCGCTCAGCAGACCGGGCACTGCGACGAAAGCACCTGTGAGCAGGGCTCCTCGCAGAACAGTTCGCCGGCTCATCACAGCGGCATTTTCAACATGTGTCTCAGTCTGCATACTCACCATGTTCGGAGTGAATCAGACGCTGTCGACGCCGTCAACAACCTCGGCCACATTGCCGCAATTACGTGCAGATACTGAGACCAACCCGTAACGTGGAATCAGCTGATCGACCGCAGAACCCGCAGGGGCGTGCTCTGCACTCCGCCTGGAAGGTCCGGTCCCGGACGGCCAAGCAGGAACCCCTGACCCAGGCGACAACCAAGCTCAGCCAGCATATTCAACTGCTCCACCCGCTCAATACCTTCGGCCACCGTGGCAATCCCCATTCGACGTCCCAAGGTGAGCAGCGACTCAACCATGGCGGCTCCACGTCGATCGTCGGGCAGCCCACTGACGAAAGACTCGTCGATCTTGACCATGTCGATCGAGAAGTTCATCAAGGAGGAAAGTGAGGAGAAGCCCGTTCCGAAATCGTCCACGGCCAGCCGGACACCAAGCTGACCGAGCCGCCGAAATGCCTCGAGAGTGGTCGTCGAGGGATCAGAGCCCGAGCCCTGAAGAACCGCATGCTCGGTGATTTCAAGCCAGAGCAGGTCAGCCCGAAGACCTGTCTCCCGCAGAACATCGGCGATGTAGTCCGGAGTGGTGACATCCACCAGATGCGGTGCGGAGATATTGACAGTCAGGCGCATGTCCCGGCCAAACTCCCGGACGCGCTCCGAGACCTTCGTCGCCGCGACTTTGAGGACATACCGATCGATCTCTGCATCAAGGCCGATGTCCTGTGCGATAGACAGGAAGGCACCAGGGGTTAGGAGGCCTCGTACTGGATGATTCCAGCGAACGAGGGCTTCAACACCGTCAACCTCACGGGTCAGGAGGTCCACAATCGGCTGGAAGTGGACAACAATCTCACCACGTCCAACAGCTCCAACGAGTTCTTGAGCCAGCCCCTTGCGCTCGTGACCATCGGACAGGGTCGCGGGTGGCCCACCACGTGATTCTCGCTTGCGTACATACATCGCAGCATCGGCACGGGCCAGCACGTCTTCAGCTGATTCCGCACCATTGCCGTAAGAACTGCCCACACTCGCAGCGACGTGTATCGGCCCCACCGACAGATAGATCGGATGTTCGAACACCTCGTTCACCGTCGCAACGATGGTGGCGCAGGCAAGCTCCGCGGTTTCGCCATCTACTGGCGCCGCGACGACAAACTCATCGCCGCTCAGTCGAACCACAACAGCCTCACGCCACCTGTCCATGGCATCGACCAAACGATTCGCAAGGCTCTGGAGCACCTGGTCACCAGAGTCATGTCCGAACAGATCGTTCACCGGCTTGAACCGATCGATATCGATGTACACCACCGCGTAAGCCTGATCCTGATGACGCCATCTATTCAGCTCCTGCATCAGCAGCCGTCGGTTCCCCAGCTCGGTGAGGTCATCATGCATTGCCTGATGTTCTAAGGCCCGGCGTACCGACCTCAACCGGCTCACGTCATGTGCGGTGACAACATAACCCTGGACGATCGGATCATCGTGTAGATCGACGATCGTGAGTTCATGTGGAACCGGCTCCGAACGACGGGTCGACAGCAGGCCCACTTCAACTGTTCTGCGATGGGTGACTCCATCAGAATGACGCCCACCAAGATCTCGGAGAATCTGGTGGACCTCGTGTCGATCCTCCATGGCGATAAGGGAGGTCAACGGACGCCCCTGAACTCCCTCAGGGTCATGCCCAAGGCGACGGGTCAGTGCCGGGGAGTGTGAGGTGACGTGACCGTCGATTCCGACGAGAAAGGTGATGACATCGGCGTGGTCGACCAGTCGGCGTAGCTGCTCGTCCGCCTGCGACGCGATGTCCCACCGCCGCCGCTGAGTAAGGTCACGCATCGACGCTACGGTCGCGCCGTGCTCTCCAATCCACGGAATCCAGCGGCCGACTATCTCCACCAGTCGCCAACCATCCTGAGTCGCTACGCGCACCTCGAGAGGAGTTCCGACCAGTTTGTCTTTGACAGTGGCAAAAGCATGGGAGACCAACGTCAAATCCTCAGGGTGGATCAATTCCAAGATGCTGCGCGACCCCTGCTGCGAGCCACTGAAGCCAAAGAGGGATTCGGCGGCCGCGTTTGCCCACATAAGACAGTGATCAGCAGCAATGACCACGACCGCATCTGGAGACAGTTCCAAACCGGAGACGTCAACAGCACCTGCTGGCAGTTCTGGTGCAGCAGCGACCTGCGTGTGCGTTTCCCCCGTCACGACTCTAGCGTCCCGCGATTTTCACGTTGAGTCCTGCTGAACGCGGATGCTGTCACCCAGTAGGCCGCACAATTCACCGTTCAGTCCCGGAGTGGCGACGACACCGGAGCGACTATGCACCCCGGAGAGGTGACTGATGAACATCTTCAACTATGGGGTATCGAACAGCGGTGTTGCCGGTTTGATCTCAGCTGGTCGGATCACAGCATCAATGGGAGAGGTGCGATCGGCCTTTTGTGCTGCGTCAAGGTAGGTACGGGCCTTGGTCAGGGCGGAAATGGCGTTGCCCCAGTCCGTGTTCGCGACTGTGAACGGGGTTGCCCCATCGCGCGCGGCAGCCGCAGTCACTTTGGACGCATCAGCCACAGCGCGCTTTGTGTAGAGGACAACGTTATCGAGAGCTGCTGCAGCCTTGGTCAGTTGTGCATCTGCAGCACTGTTCGTGTGTGTGCGCGCGGCGCGAAGTGAGGCGGCGCTGGCTGCCATTCGGTTCTGCATGCGCATCCCACGAATCACGAACTGACCCTGTGGAACTAGAACCTGGTTGACTCGGTAACTCGTCATCGTCGCCCGATCGGCCTCGACCGCGTCCACCGTGGTGTCACTGGTGACCTTGAGGGTTAGCGTTCCAAGTTTGTCGATTGTCGAAGCGAGTCCCAACTGAAGCAGTTCGCGTTGACCCGCCGACAGATAGTGACTGCTGCCCACACTCTTGGCGAGGCCATCAAGCCGCCCGAGTCGCTGTGAGATCTTGAGACTCACGTCGGCCTGATCCTGCTGGAGAGTGAGCGAGGTCGCTGCCATTGATGGTGCAGCCGTGGCCAGCAGACTCACCGCACCAAATGCGAGAACCCCTGCACCGGCACCCAATCGTCGCCCAAGCTTCATAACGTGATACTCCGCCCATAAACTCGAATCGTTCAACGTACGTCCCACCCTGAGGATTGCACAGTCGTTGGTCTGCCCGAAGGACAGACCGGTACTAGTGTCTGGTTGTACCCCCGCATGAAAAGGATAAACCAGACATGAGCGACATTCGAACCTTCCACGCTCGGAAGGGACGAGTGAGCGCAGCCGAACAGGACGGTTTAGACCGTCTGCTTCCTATCTTCGGCGTTCCATCGAATCAACTTGACCCCAGAGTCCTGTTTTCAGGCAGATCAGTTGTGTTTGAGATCGGCTTTGGGCTCGGGGACGTGACAGTGGCAATGGCCAAACAGAACCCCGAAATCGCAATCATCGCCGCAGATGTGCACACACCTGGTGTAGGCAGACTGCTCAATCTCATCGAGGCAGACCAGCTCGACAATGTCCGAGTCCTGCACGGCGACGCCATCGAGTATCTGAGGGAGATGGTGCCCGATAACTCGATCCACGAGATCCGGGCATATTTTCCAGACCCGTGGCCCAAGGCTCGACACCACAAGCGTCGACTGTTTCGATCCGACCTCGTCCACCTGATGGTTACCAAACTCGAACCCGGTGGCTATATCCACACTGCAACCGATTGGGCACCCTACGCAGAGGTGATCCGAGAGGTGTGCGGGCGCACAGACGGCCTGAGGCTTGTCGAAGATTCTCCAACGGCGCTGCGTGGCAGACCTACCACCAAGTTCGAATCAGCGGGCCTGCGCAAAGGGCACGAGGTGGCCGACCTGCTCTACCAGAAATGCGGCTGAGATCAGCACAAAGGTGCTCAGGTGCCGTGTCCGCAGTTGGTACCCAGCCAGCTGCTCCACGAGTGGTACTTCGATATGGCCACCGCGAAGGTCAGAGCCTGTGCATCCGGAGGCGCAAGATATGCGCGCGCGTAGCCAGAAATACCGGCGCGGTGTGAGTGGACGATCCAGGTCCGGTCGTCGTACTGGAATGCTCCGGTGTAGCGGCCGTTCGAACTGCGCGCCTTCCACAGCCCAGCGCGCCACGATTCATGGTGGGCTACACAGAGCGCAAACCGCTCAACTTCAGGACTGAACTTGGCCCACACGTCGCTCGTGGTGGCCCAGCCAGACGAGGCTGCCGGCACGTCGGCCTGAACTGGCGGGTGCGCCTTGGCGTAAGCGATGAGGGCTGTCCAGGTACTTGGGTGGATCACACCATCGGCCTTGATACCGTGCTTGGACTGAAAAGCCTTCACTGCGGCAACAGAACGCGGACCGTAATTACCGGTGACCGGAATCCGAAGAACGCGCTGGACGTAAATGACTGCCTTGCCGCGCGCCCCAGGATGAAGAACCGGTAGGTAGGACGGTGGCGTCACCGCCGCTGCTCGCTGCACCGAGCCGGCGAGTTGCACTGACGCCGTTGTGCGTGCGGACGCGCTGCGCGCGGAGGCCGATGGGTTGACTGCTTCGGCAGGTGCACTCACAGCACCGAGGACAAGGGTGGCGACAATCGCACAACCCGCCCACATAGCGACACGACGAACCATGTCGATCCTCCGCCGCCGGCGAGGTGAGCTGTCGGGTTAGGCCGAAGGACATGCCTGTCACTGCTGTGACTTCACCCCAAGGATGATCCGAGAATCATCCACGTGTGGGTCCCCCACCCCCGTCCTGGATTTGGAATGCGCACGGGGACGGGGTTAGGCGGTCCGTGCGCACAGCCCGCGATCTCCGGGGCCTCCAACAGAATAACGGGCCATCTCGCGGCTGTCGATCAACCTGGGTGCTCGAGAGCGGCACGTGAGCCTTTGAGGCGCTACCGTTGACACGTGAACGATGGAACCCTTCCTGAGGCTGGCTGGTACCCGGATCCGGCTCAGCCGGGCTATCTTCGCTGGTGGACGGGGCAATCCTGGTCGGACGCCACCCATCCCGTCTCAGCTCCAACCACCCAGCCCACTGCTTCTTCCAGCCAAATAGACCCATTTCCAGAACTTGAGAGTTCGGACACACCGATCCAACAGGGCTCACGGCGGATGTGGGTAACCATTGGTCTGATCAGTGCTCTGCTTCTGGTGATCCTTGGGGCGCTGTTTGCGCTGGTCACCGCCATGAATCGGAGCAATCTGGACACCACGGCGGCGGCGGCTCAGATCAGCGCCAGACTGACCTCCCAGTTCAACATGCCGATCTCGGTCCAGTGCCCATCACATGTACCTCTGGAGACCGGCGGCGTCTTCGAATGTACGGCCTCAGACAAGCAGGGCCATCAGCGCACAGTTCGAGTGACGCAGACCGATGATCAGGGCAACATTCGCTTCGAACTTACGAACTGAGGGTTCTTTCGAGCGCTGCTCCCGGCCCGAATCTCTGCTCCCAGTTTGAAAGGCCTACGTGGTTGCGGGCCAGTGACCCTTCAACTGCGAATGAGCCAACCATGTTGACCAGGGGATGTTGAAGTCACCACCCACGGTGTTGTTCGCTTCCATGGATCGATTGGTGCCGGTGGTGATCACCGGATCGCCGAGGAAGGAATGGTCGTAGAACCACTTTGCATCAGCTGCGAGCAGGTTGGTGCATCCATGGGATCCGTTCCACTTGCCAATCCGGTAGGCAGCCCACGGCGCACCGTGCACGAATTCACCTGACCACGTCAGCCGCACAGCCCACGGAGCCATGAGGTCGTATTGATCAGCGGGATCGGTGATGCCAAGCATCTTGCTGGTCATATGTCGCGTGGCGTACTTCTCCATCACGGTCTTGATTCCCGAGCGAGTCTCGAAACCCTTCTTGCCAAGGGACACGGGAAAGTTCTTCACCAAATGACCATCTATAAAGACCTTCATCCGGTCGGTGACGGCGTTGACCTTGGCAACGAAGGCTCGGGTGGTGTGGAGCACATATGTGCGATTGGTGCTGATGCGCCCGATGTAGCGGAACTGCTTGGACTCGTACAAGTCCACTCCCTTCAGAGTGAACTTGATGGTGATCGTCGCATGGCCCTGCCAGAAGCCCTTCTGCCTAAACACGGCCGACGAGTTGGACTGCCACATCCAGGCGCCAGCGGAGAGCTTCCCGTTTACAAAGACTCGCATATTGGCCTCGGCGAGCGCCTTGTGGGCCACGTCGTGGGTGAAGTTGACTGTGATTGGGTACGCAATCCCGACGGTGGATCCGCTCAACGGAAATACTGAGATTGAGACGCCTTCAGCAGGCTTCGGGGGCGGGCAGGTGGTCGCCCCGGCGACCAGCGGCACCAGCGCAGCCGAGGTAGATGGGGTCACCGTCGGAGTGGGGGTCGGTGTCGACGTAGGACTCGGACTGACCGTCGGAGTGGGGGTTGGCGACGGGGTGTGCGTCGGCGTCGGTGTCGGGGATGGCGAATGTGAGCAACTGGTGCTGACAACCGAGGCCTGCGCCGGAGTCGAAGCCGTCACTATGACCACACCCGCAGCGGCGACGGCAACAGCTGCCAGCACCGACACCTCGGGGCGTACGAGCGCAGAGCGCCAGTTCATTGAAATCCTCTCGTGCGCCACGTCACCTCGACCGGCACTTCTCCGTGCTTCTGTCACCGGCATTCCCGCAACATAGCCTGCATAGTGTATCCACGAAAAACTGGTGAAACCACGCGCGTCAGGTCCATGTGAGGTACATGATCACCCCATGAGTTCAGGTGTTTCACAGATTCCCCCATCGTCATCGATCCCTGCACCCGCCGGTAACCGCCGGGTTATCACTGTGGCAGCCGTCGCGGCTCTGGGCGGATTCCTCTTTGGATTCGATTCTTCGGTGATCAACGGGGCAATCCCAGGGATCGTCGCGCAGTACAACACGAGCCCTGCCACGACCGGGTTCACCGTTTCCATCGCTCTGATCGGCTGTGCCATCGGCGCCTGGTTTGCCGGACGGATTGCCGACCGGATTGGACGAATCAGGGTGATGACCTTGGCGGCCGGGGTCTTCATCCTGTCTGCGATTGGCTCAGCATTCCCAGGCGGTGTTCCGGGACTCATGTTCTGGCGCCTTGTTGGAGGTCTGGCCATCGGCACAGCATCAGTCATCGCACCTGCCTACATCGCAGAGATTGCCCCCGCCCACCTTCGCGGTCGTCTTGGTTCACTTCAGCAACTCGCGATCGTCACGGGCATCTTCATCGCGCTGCTCACCGGCTATGTCATCGCCCACGCAGCAGGCAGTGCCTCCCAGGACTGGCTCTTCGGGGTTGAGGCCTGGCGTTGGATGTTTCTGGCGGAGGTGATCCCGGCGGTTGTCTACGGTCTCGCGGCACGAACCATCCCGGAGTCGCCGCGCTACCTCATCAGCAAGGGTGATGTGGCACAGGCACAGTTGGTTCTCACCTCTGTAGGTCAGGATGCGAGCGATTCCTCCATCGCCCAGATTCAGGCCTCCATGGACGGTGAGCAGGCACAGAACGTGGGAGATCTCCGCGGTCCGCGCTTCGGTCTGCTCCCGGTGGTCTGGGTCGGCATCATTCTCTCGATCCTGCAGCAGTTCGTCGGGATCAACGTGATCTTCTACTACTCGAGTGTGCTGTGGCAGGCGGTCGGATTCGATGAGACTGACGCCCTGCAGATCTCCGTCATCAGCGGGGCCATCAACATCATCACCACCCTGATTGCGATCTCACTCATCGACAGGGTCGGCCGCAAGCCACTGCTGCTCATCGGATCCATCGGGATGACGCTTGCCCTGTCAACAATGGCGGTCATCTTCAGCACTGCCCCGTTGAAGGAGGTGGCGGCGAGTTCCACCTGTGCCGCCCCGTGCATGCAGCCGGTCCTCACTGGTGGGACCGCTGTCACGGCCTTGATCGCGGCGAACGCCTTCGTATTCTTCTTCGGCTTCTCCTGGGGTCCAGTTGTGTGGGTGCTGCTGGGAGAGATGTTCCCCAATCGCATTAGAGCAATTGCCCTGTCTGTCGCCGCCGCAGCTCAGTGGCTTGCAAACTTCGTCGTCTCGACCACGTTTCCACCCCTGGCCTCCGAGGGCTTGGGGATTGCGTACGGGTTGTATGCCTTCTTCGCGGCCGTATCACTGTGGTTTGTCTGGAGATATGTGAAGGAAACCAAGGGACGCACGCTTGAGGAAATGGACAGCACCTACGCGGCAGCGACATAAAAAGTGGTGGGGGCGGCCGCACAGGGCGTCCACCCCCACCACGTGGGTACTGATCTCAGCCGTTGAAGATGATGAGGCGCTCCTCGGTCATCTCACGGACTGACCACGCGGGTCCTTCGCGGGTGTTGCCCGAATCCCGCAGACCGCCGTACGGCTGCTGATCGGCTCGCCAGGTGGGCACTTCATTGATAAGCACCCCACCGAAGTCAAGGGTGCGGGCTGCCTTGAGAGCCTTGGAGACGTCCGAGGTGAACACCCCGGCCTGCAGGCCATATCGGGTGTCATTCGCCAGCCGAAGTGCCTCGTCGAACTCGTCATATCGGGTGACGGCGACAACAGGTCCGAACACCTCGAGCTCACAGACCTTCATGTCGGGCGTTGCATCGACGACCAGGGTTGGTGCCAGAACTCCGTCGGCCCCAATCTCGCCACCGGTGGCAATAGTTGCACCCTGACTCTTAGCCTCACCGATCCACTCGGCAACGCGATCGCGTTCACCAGTTGAGATCAGAGCCGAGACGTCGGTGGCCTCATCAAGTGGATCCCCGACGACCAATGTATTGACCGCAGCCGTGAGTTCACTGACAACCTGATCGGCGATAGATGAGTGAACGAGAAGACGCTGGGTGCTGATACAGGACTGTCCAGCGTGACTGAAACCAGCCACCTTCACCTTGGCTACGGCGGACTTCCAGTCCCCATCAGCTTCGAGAATGAGCGGTGCGTTGTTGCCGAGCTCAAGCCCCACCCGCTTGCGCGGTGCCCGCGAACGGATGCCCCAGCCCACCTCCGGTGATCCGGTGAACGTGATGAGAGCTACATCCTCATGGTCAACCAGCGCATTACCGACCACCGAGCCGGGCCCGGTCACCACATGCAGATAGCCGGCAGGAAGTCCAGCCTCCTCCAACAGCACCCTGGCCAGCAGGATCGAGGAGAACGGAGTCTGACCCGCGGGTTTGAGCACAACAGCACAGCCGGCAGCAATGGCCGGGCCGAGCTTGTGTGCTACCAGGTTGAGTGGAAAGTTGAACGGAGCAATGGCACCGATAACGCCGATCGGAACGCGCATGATGAAGCCCAGTTTGCCCTCACCAGCGGCCGATGCCTCGAGCGGAACAACCTCTCCGGCCAGGGAACGCGCCACTGATGCACTGAACTGCAGTGTGCTGATTGCGCGCTGGGCCTCCGCACGTGCCGTCTTAATCGGCTTGGCAGCCTCCAGTGCAATGCAGCGCGCAAACTCCTCCTGACGAGCGGTCAGTGCGAGCACGGCCTTGTCGAGGATCTCTGCCCGACGCCACTGAGGTAGGGGCTGCTCATGCATAGCCCGTTTCGCTGCAGCAACGGCTGCATCTACATCGGAAGCTGTCAGCTTGGGCACCGAGCCGAGCAGGCGACCGTCATACGGTGCAAAAACCTCGGAGGATTCGCTACCCGTAACCCAATCGCCATTGATCGGAACTGGTGTCACCACGGCTGGATCGATACCTGGGATACCTGCGGTGTCAGAAGTCATAGGGAGACGCTATCTTGCCGAGCCCCAGCGACGGAAACCCTCACCTGATGACGGTCGTCACATCCTCTCCATGACGAACTACTCCGTGACCCCCAGGCAGTGCAATGCCCAGGCATAGACCTCAGCCTCATAGGCGAGTTCGGCATATCTGCCCGAGGGACCACCATGGGCCCCGGCACCGGTTTCCACCCGGAGGAGCACGGTTCCTGGTGAACTCGGGGACGATGAATCGGTCCCTGTGCCGAGGTTCGGATCGCTGGCCCGCAGCCGCGCCACCCACCGAGCCGGCTCACGCACAAGTACCCGCACATCGTGAACAGCCCCCGTCGCAAGCAGTGGTGGCCTGTGGTCCACGGGGGGCAGATGCAGCATCGGCGAGTATGCGGCGAGCCATTCGTACTGTTCGGCTATGTGCGGATTGCCCCACTCGAACCATTCCTGGGCGGTGAGTGGAAGGGAGGAGTCCAGCATTGAGGTCACCACATCAACAAACGGCACCTCGGCAAGAACCCCGGCCCAGAGATCGGGCCGGCGCCCATATAGGGCCCCTTGAAGAAGGCCACCGGCCGAAAGCCCTCGGGTGACGATGGCTCGTACACGGCCATCGAGGAGGTATTCACCAACGGCGGCCTGATCGTCGAATGTGTTCACCTTTGTCTTCATGTGACCACCGTCGTACCAGGACCTGCCCATCTCACCACCACCGCGAGGATGACCAATCGCGAAGACGACCCCGCGGTCCAGGAGGGAGGGAACGGACCGCCACCAGTCAATCCCCCAGTCGGGATCACAGCTGGCTTCATACGATCCATATCCGTAGAGGATGCATGCAGCAGTGCCATCCAGCGGGGTCGTGGTTGATCTCATCAGATCTACCGGAACACTGACTCCGTCCGGCCTTGGCACCCACATCCGCTCGATGATGTAACCGCTGTGATCGACATTCATGACCTGATTGCGATGCCGTTCCACTCGGCCGCCAGTGAAGCTGACATCCCACCAAACCGACGGGTGCAGGAACGACTCGATGATGACGGTTACGGAATCGGCGTCCCAGTTGTGATTGGCACCAAGGTGCACCAAGCCGCCTGCGTCCTCGGGCGTGACGTCCACGACACCACCAGCACGGGAGACGAGTCGGACCATGCCGACTCCATCACGTCTGAGCACGAGGGCGTACCCATTGGCGAAGGCCTCCACCCCGTATATGCGCTCGGCGGGGTTCTCGGCAATGACCTCCGTCCACACATCCGGGGAGTCGGCCGAAGCCCACATGACACGAAACTCCGGGGCATCGAGATTTGTGGTGACGAAGAAGCCATCAGAGCCGTCCGGCCCAAAACCCGGTGCGTGCTCGACTTCGTACTCGATACCCACCTCCCTCGCACGCACCACACTGGGAGCGGCGGTCAGATCATGTGTGCTCACGAGCCGAACCTCGGTGAATCCGCGTCCTCTGATGAGCAGAACCGCATACGCACCGGAGCGGGTCGTGAACAGCTCAGTCTCCATGCGGTCATCGAGGTCCTCGAAGATCATGAGGTCTGTTGTTACGTCCGTGCCCAAGCGGTGACACCACACCTGATAAGGCCGGTAGGTGTCATCGTGAACGGTGTAGAGAAATGAACCTGAGTCCGATGACCACGCTGATCCGTAGTAGACCCGCTCAACCACCTCATCGAGATCCTCACCTGTCCTGAGGTTCCGGAACCGCAGTGCGTAGACCTCATCGCCGGCGGTATCGATCGACCACGCCAGCCAGTTTCCGTCGGGACTAACCTCCAGATAGCCCTCCCGCGTATAAGAGCTCCCGGCGTCCTCATTGACCTTCTGCAGGTCGATCAGAACCTGCGCATCTGACTCATCGGATCCGGCGGCCCATCGGATCAGCTGGTCGTACTCATGCCCCGGAGGCGTCACCCGCCGATACAGCCAGGCTCCGGACTGCCACGATGCGCTCGGCTCACTCTCGGGCACCCGTGCGGTCATCTCCGCCGCCAAGCTCTCACGCAGTGGAACTAACCCACGAGTTCGCTCGTCGTAGTAGTCGCGTTCAGCCTGAAGATAGGTCATGACCTCGGGGACGTCAGGGTCAGCAATCCAGGCATAGGGGTCAACAGACTCCTTGCCATGGTGTGACGTGGTGACTGGATCAGCCTTGGCGATGGGTGGTGTCGACATGGCAGGGACGCTACTTGTTCGGATCGACGAGCGCGACCCGTTGGCCAAAGGCGGCGAGTATGTGGCTTTGATCAGCAACAAACTGAAGTCGGACAGGAGATTTGGTGGCAACAATGTGGCCACATCCCTCCCATGAAGGCTCTGCATGAGGTAGACATTGGTTACGTCATCCTGACTAGCCAGTCAGGATCGCTGAGATCACGCTCAGCACAGTGATGGAGGAGGGGACC
>CAXBQZ010000026.1:0-35820 GCA_963978055.1 uncultured bacterium | reverse complement strand
GATGTTCCATGTGGTGTGGCAGCGGCAACCCTCTTCGACCAGAACAAGCTCACCGTTACCCCATCGACCCAGGAGGTCGATGTGAAGGCGGTGCTGTCTAAGGTCGAGCTGGGAGAGGTTGATGCTGGCATCGTCTACGTCACGGATGTCAAAGCGGCCGGAGACAAGGTGAAGGGGATCGAGATCGCGGCTGACAAGAACGTGGAAACTCGCTACCCGATTGCACCCATCACCCAGAGCAAAAACGCCGCAACTGCTCAGGCGTTTGTTGATTTCGTCCTATCCCGCGCTGGGCAGACGATTCTCACCAGCGCAGGATTCGCTCAGCCGTGAACCAACGCCGTCGAACCCCCACCAGCCCACCGTGGCCGGTGGCGGTTCCGGCCTTTCTAGCCTTGGCCTTCTTGGCCCTGCCCGTTGTGGGACTGCTGATTCGCGCACCATGGTCACACCTGCTGGGGATCCTCACCTCACAGACGAGCCTTGATGCTCTGCGTCTTTCGCTTGAGACATCGGCGATGGCGACAGTGATTGCATTCGTGATTGGCGTACCGCTGGCTTGGGTGCTGGCGCGCTCCGAATTCATCGGACGCCGACTTGCCCGAGCCCTTGTAACCGTGCCACTGGTGCTACCTCCGGTCGTCGGAGGTATCGCACTGCTGCTGGCATTCGGTCGGCGCGGCTTCGTCGGGCAGTATCTGGACTCCTGTTGCGGCGTCAGTCTGCCGTTTACGACTCCCGGCGTGGTCGTCGCCGAGACCTTCGTGGCGATGCCGTTCCTGATCATCACCGTTGAAGGTGCCTTGCGGTCATCTGACTCGAAGCTCGAGGATGCGGCCGCCACGCTCGGTGCCGGCAGGTGGCTGATCTTCCGGCGGATCACTCTGCCATTGATCGGCCCATCACTGATCGCGGGTGCTGTCCTCACCTTCGCCCGAGCTCTGGGGGAGTTCGGCGCCACGATCACATTTGCCGGCAACCTGCCTGGGGTGACGCAGACTCTTCCACTGGCGGTCTACGTGGGTCTGGAAGGAGATATTGACCAGGCCGTTGCCCTGAGCCTGATCCTGCTTCTTGTCTCGATTGCCGTATTGGTGGGGCTGCGGGATCGATGGTTGAGAACAGGTTCGGTGTCATGACGCAGTCACAGGTCGCCGGGATCGAGTCATCGTTCGGGATCGATCAGGGGTCATTCACCCTCGATGTCGAGTTCGGTGTGGCCCCCGGAGAGGTTGTCGCTGTTCTTGGCCCCAATGGTGCTGGCAAGTCGACGTTGCTGCGCGCGCTCGTGGGACTGACGCCGATCGACCGGGGCGAGATACGCATCGGTGATTCGGTCCTGGATTCCCCGCACAAAGACATCTTCGTGGAGTCTGCGCTGCGCAGGATCGGCGTGGTGTTTCAGGAGTATCGACTCTTCCCGCATCTGAGTGTTGAAGACAACATCGCCTTCGGTCCTCGCAGTGCTGGCATGTCGAAGTCGGCATCCCGACAGGCGAGCCAGGAGTGGATAGAACGTCTCGACCTGACCCCGCTGCGTCAACGCAGGCCGGGTGAATTGTCAGGTGGTCAGGCGCAGCGGGTGGCCCTTGCTCGTGCCCTTGCCCTCCAGCCGACAGCTCTGCTGCTGGACGAGCCGCTGTCTGCCCTCGACAGTGCGACCCGTCAGGAGGTGCGAGCCCAGTTGGCCACGCACCTCCAGCAATTTCCCGGGCCCACGGTGATAGTCACTCATGATCCGCTGGACGCGATGGTGCTCGCAGATCGGGTTGTTGTGCTCGAAGCCGGGCGAGTGACGCAGGTGGGCACGAACCAGGAGGTTGCCCAACGGCCCGCAACGGCATATGTGGCCACAGTTATGGGGCAGAACCTGCTCCGCGGTTCTGCAACGTCTGGCCGGGTGCTCCTCGACGATGGTGGAGTCCTCAACGCACCCGACGCAGCGGTGAGCGGCAGGGTCTTGGTCTCGGTCCGGCCGAGCGCGATCCTGCTGCACGAGGACCGGCCGGAGGGAAGCGCCCGCAATGTGTGGTCGGGTGAGATCAGATCCGTACAGCCGATTGGTGATCGGATGCGCGTGTCGGTGTCAGGTGAGCCATCTGTCGTCGTCGATGTGACCCAGTCTGCCGTCGAGGACCTGGGTCTGTCGGTCGGTCGAGCAGTGTGGCTGTCGACGAAATCCACGGAGCTCGAGGTCTACCCGGCCTGAGTGCGATTCCATGATGACCACAAGCAATCAGGGCCCGCCGCACAACGCGACGGGCCCTGATGTCTCCGGTGCATAGGCACCAGCTAGTGCTTATGCACCGGCTGCTGCTGCTACGGCACGTCCGGTGAGGACCCGCGCCAGATGTGAGCGGAACTCCGCATCGGCGTGGACATCACTGGTGGGCTTGGTGCCTTCGGCTGCTGATACCGCTGCTGCCTTGATGGCATCAGCAGTTGCCGGCTGACCCTTCAGTGCAGCTTCGACGGACGTGGCCCGAATCGGAGTGGCGCCCATGTTGGTCAATGCCACGCGGGCATCGGTGATGACACCACCGTCAACCTTGACCAGTGCGGCCACACCCACGATCGCCCACGCCTGTGCGGTGCGGTTGAACTTCTCGTAGTGGGCACCCCAGCCATCGGCCTTTGGGACGCGAACAGCGACGAGAACCTCGTCAGCGCCCACCGCCGTGGTGAAGAAGTCGACGAAGAAGTCAGCGGCTGACACCGTCCGGCGTCCACCCGGTCCGGCGATGATGAACTCACACTCGAGTGCGGCTGCAGCGGTCGGCAGATCACCGGCCGGATCGGCATGTGCACATGAGCCACCGAAGGTTCCGCGGTGACGGATCGCTCGGTCTGCGACCGTGTCGGCGGTCATCGACAGCAGAGGTGCGTGTGCCTTGACCAGGGCGTTGTTGGCAACCT
Source organism: uncultured bacterium (assembly GCA_963978055.1). GTDB lineage: Bacteria > Actinomycetota > Actinomycetes > S36-B12 > CAIYMF01 > Longivirga. The sequence continues at coordinate 32,904 of CAXBQZ010000026.1, read as the reverse complement.
CATCAGTTGTGACACCTGCACCGATGAGCAGGGATGAACCCTCATCGGTGATGGTGCGCATCTCTGCGATGTTGCTGACATCCACAATCGTCGAGGGTGCGTTCAGGCGAAGCCGCAGAACGGGGAGCAGCGACTGCCCACCGCCAAGCACCTTGGCATCCTCACCCGCGGCTGCGAGGGCGGACACCGCCTCGTCAACGGACGAGGCCTTCACGTAGTCGAAGGTGTTGGGAATCATGCGGCACCACCCTTGTTCGCTGCCTTGATAGCTCGGTAGACGTTCTGCGGGCTCGTCGGCATGAGGACGTCATTGACACCCAGGTGACGAATGGCATCCACCACACCGTTGACGATCGCCGGGGTGGACGCAATTGCGCCAGCCTCACCGATGCCCTTGGTGCCCAGTGGGTGGGTGGTTGACGGGGTGACCGTGCGGTCGGTGATGAATGATGGAAGATCTGCTGCACTGGCGATGAGGTAGTCACCCATCGATGCAGTGAGCAGGTTTCCATTCGAGTCATACTCAGCACCCTCGTAGAGGGCCTGTCCGATGCCCTGGGCAAGGCCACCATGGACCTGACCCTCGACGATCATCGGGTTGATCTGCACACCACAGTCATCGACCGCGACGTACTTGCGCAGCTTCACCTTGCCGGTCTCGGTGTCGACCTCAATTGCCGCCAGGTGCGTACCGTGGGGGAAGGAGAAGTCCATCGGATCGACAGTGGCCTCACCGGACAGTGTCGGCTCCAGACCATCAGGCAGGTTGTGTGCGGTGAATGCTTCGAAGGCAACACCCTGGATGGTGGTGGCCTTCTCGGGATCACCCTTGACGGAGTAGGTGCCGGCGTTGAACTCGACATCCTCTGGGCTCACCTCGAGCTGGTGGGCGGCAATGATGCGTGCCTTCTCCACCAGACGCTCACCTGCGAGCTTGATGGCCTGGCCACCAACAGCGAGTGAACGCGAGCCATAGGTGTCCATGCCGTACGGGGCCCGACCGGTGTCACCGTAGATGACCTCGATGTCCTCGACGGGGACGCCAATGATGTCGCTGGCAATCTGGCTCCATGCCGTGGCATGACCCTGACCATGTGGTGAGGTGCCGGTGACCAGTTCGATCTTGCCGGTTGGCAGTGCACGAATCGTGCAGTGCTCCCAGCCACCTGCCACGTACTTGAGGGCGCCGAGGGTGCGCGAAGGTGCCAGACCGCACATCTCGGTGAAGGTTGAGATACCAATACCGAGCTGTACCGGATCGCCGGACGCACGACGGGCAGCCTGCTCGGCGCGCAACTCCTCCATGCCAAAGAGCTCAAGGGCACGGGCCGTTGCGGCTTCGTAGTTGCCGCTGTCGTAGGTGAGTCCCTCAACGGTCGTGTAGGGGAACTCCTCGTGCTTGATCCAGTTCTTCTTGCGAAGTTCCATCGGATCCATGCCCAGCTCGGCAGCGAGTTCATCGACGATGCGCTCGACCGCGTAGGTTGCCTCCGGACGTCCGGCACCACGGTAGGCATCCGTGGGGGTCTTGTTGGTGTAGACGCCGGTGCACTTGAAGTCCAGTGCCTCCATCTTGTAGATGCCGGAGTACATGAACATGCCCAGCAGCGGAGTACCCGGAGTGATGATCTGGAGGTAGGCGCCCATATCGGCGAGCAGGTGAACCTGCATACCCAGGATCTGGCCATCGCTCGTCGCTGCGATCTCGATGTCCTGAATCTGGTCGCGACCGTGATGCATCGTCAGGATGCTCTCGCTGCGGGTCTCGGTCCACTTGACCGGACGTCCGAGCTTCTTGGCGAGCAGAACTGCCAGCACCTCTTCGCGGTAGATCTGCAGCTTGCCACCGAAGCCACCACCGACGTCTGGGGCAACCACGCGCAGGTTGTTCTCGGGGATGCCGGTGAGCAGCGCCATGAGAACTCGCAGCACGTGGGGGACCTGGGTTGCGGACCACAGGGTGATCTCGTCGGTCATACCCATGGGGGCAGCTACGACGGCCCGCGGCTCCATGGTGGTGGGGATCAGGCGCTGGTTGATGAACCGGCGGCTGACGACCACATCGGCCTTTGCCTTTACCGCGGCGTAGTCACCACCGAAGGGGACCGCAGCGGTGTAGCAGTGGTTGGTGCCCTTGTCGTCATGGACGATCGTCGAGCCATCTGCGAGTGCTGCCTCCATATCGACGACGGCAGGCAGGGCCTCGTAGTCAACATCGATCAGATCCAGGGCATCGGTGGCCAGGTACTTCTCGGTGGCCACCACGACTGCGACGACGTCACCGACGTACTTGACCTTGTCTTCGCAGATGGCGGGGTAGTGGCTCATGACGATGTCGTCCACGACCGGCCACACGCAGGTGGAACCAGGCTGGCCGGGGAAATCCGCACCGGTGTAGACGGCGACGACGCCCTCGGCAGCCTTGGCTGCGGAGGTGTCGATGCGCGTGATCTTGGCATGTGCGATCGAACTGCGCAGGAATGCCATGTGCAGGGTGCCAGGTAGCTGGATGTTGTCGGTCCAGTTGGTGCTGCCGGTGACCAGGCGGGCATCTTCCTTGCGACGGAGCGGACGACCGATCGCGCCGACGGTCTCGTTAAGGGTGTCAGTCATCAGGAACCACTCATTTCCGCTGCGGCATGGCCAACAGCCTTCACGATGTTGTGGTAGCCGGTGCAGCGGCACAGATTGCCGTGCAGACCGTCACGGATCTCTTCCTCGGTTGGATTCGGGTTCTCCGACAGAAGGTCTACCGATGCCATGATCATGCCCGGGGTGCAGAATCCGCACTGCAGGCCATGGCACTCCTTGAACGCCTTCTGCACTGGGTGCCATTCACCGTCCTTGGCCAGACCCTGAATGGTCGTGACCTCAGCTCCATCAACCTGTACGGCGAGGACATTGCAGGACTTGACGCTCTTACCGTTGACCAGCACGGTGCAGGCGCCACAGTTTGACGTGTCACACCCGATTGGTGTGCCGACGAGGCCGAGGTTCTCACGCAGCCAGTGAACGAGGAGAAGCCGTGGCTCCACCTCACCCTGGCGATGAGTTCCGTCGACCATGGCGGAGATGTGGGTCATCTCTTGACTCCCTGGGATCGGAGGAACTGCCGTCGGCCCGATTGAGTCGACGTCTGCTGGGGAGGCTACCCGTTTCGGGGGCTTTTGGGGAGGGCCTTGATGAAGGTCATAGGGATTTGTAAGCAAGATGTGGCCGAGGAGGTTTTTGATGCCGCGGATGCGGCTCGCCACAGGTCTGGAATGATGAGGGTCGCCTTACCAAAACCATGCCTGAGATTGGGAGAACAGATGTCACTGACCGGACGGATGAGCTGGGAGCACGGCGAGACCTGGTATCGCATCGTGGGTGATCTGGATCCTTCGTCGGCGCAGGTGCCGGTTGTGGTCCTGCACGGCGGTCCGGGCGCCTGCCACGACTACACGATTCCGATCGCCGAGCTGCTCAACGAGTCTGGCCGGGCCTGTGTGCTGTACGACCAGATCGGCTGTGGCAACTCCTCACATATGCCAGATGCACCGGCTGACTTCTGGACCACCCAGTTGTTCAAAGATGAGCTCACCACCCTGCTCAACCACCTGGGAATCGCCGATCGCTATGCGCTGGTGGGGCAGTCCTGGGGAGGCATGCTGGCGATGGAGTATGCGCTAAACCAGCCAGCAGGCCTCGTCGCGCTCGGGATCTGTGACTCGCCATCCAGCATGATCCTGTGGGTCTCCGAGGCGAACAAGCTTCGCGCCGAGCTTCCGCCGGGGGTCGATGACACCCTCAGGGCGCATGAAGAGGCGGGAACCACCGATTCACCCGAGTACACCGAGGCGATGGACGTGTTCTACGCCAAGCATGTGTGCCGGGTGCCGATGCCCGAATGTGTGGTCACCTCATTCGCCAAACTCGCTGAGGATCCCACCGTCTACCACACGATGAATGGACCATCTGAGTTCCACTGCATCGGTTCTCTCAAGAACTGGGACATCACCGATCAGCTTCATCGGATCACTGCTCCCACCCTTCTTGTGTCGGGTAAATACGACGAGGCAACCCCACTCATCGTCGACACGATCCATCAGCGGATTGCCGGTTCGGAGTGGGTGATCTTCGACGAGTCGAGCCACATGCCACATGTGGAGGAGCCGGAGAGATTCCGCGAGGTTGTATCAGCCTTCCTTGCCAAGCACGACTGATGTTCTTGCGCGGTTTGCGCGCGTAGTCTCACAGTGGGCCGTCCACGTGGGCGATGAAAGTCGGCCATTTCCTTCAGATCACACCTGATGCCAACCGATAGGCAGGTACGGGGTGTGATCTGAAGGGGGAGTCCCATGAGCGATCTGGACGCTGTCGAGGTGGATGAACTGTCGCTTGAGGCGGCGGCATTTCTTGAAACTATCCTCGTCGAGGCGGGCATGGTCAGCAGTGACCAGTCCCAGTTCGGCCGAATTATTGCCGAACTGAGTTCACCGGATGCCTCGGTTGCGCGGTTGGAACGACTTCTGGTTCGCGATCAGGCCCTGTCCGCGAGGGTTCTGCGACTGGCCAACTCTGCTTCGTTCGGCCTCAGTCGTTCGGTGACCTCGCTGCACTCCGCGATCACCGTTGTTGGATTCACCTCGATCAGAACTCTGACCATGGCCTCGGCGATGGCCTGGGATCGCGTTCCCGAGCGCTGGAGTGAGTTCTCGCTGTTGCACGCCTATGCGGCCGAGAGTGTGGCCTGGCAGATGGGGGCTCCTCGTCAGGAGGCATTCAGTGCCGGGCTGCTATCAGATCTCGGCAGATCACTGCTGTACAAGGTGACGCAGGGCCAGTACGAGCTGCTCAGCGATATGGCCGAGCACCCCGATTCCCTGCCTGCACTCGAGTACTCGGCATATGGGCTCACCCACCAACACATCACCGGTGAGGCGTTCAACCGCTGGCGATTCCCTGATGAGCTGGCCCAGGCAGCCACCTGCCACCACGACCCGGCTGAAGTTCTCAGCGATCCGCTGATCAGAGCAGTGCGGGTCGGGCACGACATAGCGGCGGTTCTACAGGGAGCCGAACCACACCTGGACTGGGATTCGCTCACCGATGGCCACTTCACGTCCGTCCATCTGGACATGTATGAGGGTGCCATTCGAGCCCAAGCCTCGGACCTGGCGTCAGTGATCGGCTAGCTGCCAACGGGGAAGTGGCAGGCAACCTCACGTCCATCTGACTGGATCTGCAGCAGCGGCTTATCCGTCCGGCAGATGTCCTGGGCGTAGCGACAGCGAGCGGCAAAGGCACAGCCGGCGGGCTTGTTGATCGGACTCGGCAGATCGCCCGTGAGAACAATCCGCTCACGAACCTCGGACTCCTCATCGATCACCGGAATGGCTGACAGAAGTGCCTCGGTGTAGGGATGTCGAGGGTTGTTGTAGACCTCGGTGGAGCCACCCAGCTCAACGAGCTCACCCAGGTACATGACTCCGATGCGGTCGCTGATGTGGTGCACCACCGCCAGATCATGTGCGATGAAGACGTAGGTGAGCTTGTTGTCGTCCTGGAGGTCAGCGAGCAGATTGAGCACCTGAGCCTGGATCGAGACGTCGAGAGCGGACACCGGCTCATCAGCGATCAGAAGGCGCGGCTGCAAGGCCAGAGCTCGCGCGATCCCAAGGCGCTGACGCTGACCACCGGAGAACTCGTGTGGATAGCGGTTGGCGAATGACTCATCGAATCCCACCACGCGCAGCAGATCCAGAGCCTTCTGCTGGATCTCCGCATCGGTGCCGAGCCCATGCATGCGCATTGGCTCCTCGACGGTGGCAGCGGCCCGGCGTCGAGGGTTGAGAGATGCGTACGGATCCTGAAACACCATCTGGAAGTCCATCCGGCGCTTGCGCAGGTCTTTGCGCGACATGGAGGTGATGTCTTGACCGTCGTAAATCACCTGTCCAGATGTGACATCGATCAGTCGGACGAGACAGCGACCCAGCGTGGACTTGCCACAGCCGCTCTCACCCACCAGGCCGAGGGTCTCTCCTGTGCGAACCTTCAGTGAGACGCCGTCGACAGCCTGTACCTGCTGCTTGCCCTCGGGAGTGCGAATGGGGAAATGTTTGACGACATTCTTGGCTTCGAGCAGGACAGGTGCATCACCTGTGTTTGCAATCAGGGATTCCTGGGTTGGGGCAGTCACAGGGTCACCTCCACGGGTGTCAGCGCCTCGATGCGGCGTTCGGCGCGCTCAGCCAGTGGGAGTACACATGAGTCCATGTGACCAGGCTTGTGCATAACCAGCGGTGGGGTGGGCCGACAGGCATCCGTCGCGAACCGGCACCGAGGGGAGAACAGGCACCGATCGCGGTCCGTGTCGTTGGGGGAGATGGGGGCACCGGGAATGGCGGCAAGACGTGGGGTGCGACTTCCATCGGTGGGAGGGATCGATCCCATGAGGCCCCAGGTGTACGGGTGAAGGGGATCCCGCATGACATCACGGCGTGGGCCAGACTCCGCCAGCCGACCTCCGTACATGACCATGACTCGATCGGACATCTGCGATACGACGCCCATATCGTGTGTGATCAGAACGATCGATGAGCCGAACTCGGTCTGCAGGTTCTGGAGCAGTTCGAGGATCTGCGCCTGGATGGTCACATCGAGAGCGGTGGTGGGCTCATCTGCAATAAGGAGGGACGGGTTGCACGACAGTGCCATAGCGATGACGACGCGCTGACGCATACCACCGGAGAATTCGTGCGGATATGAGTTGACCCGCTCCTTGGCGTTGGGAATCCCCACTGAATCAAGAAGTTGAACGGCACGGTCGAGAGCTGCCTGCTTGGAAACCTTCTCGTGAGCTCTGATCTGCTCACTGATGTGCCAACCAGCGGTGTAGACAGGAGTGAGAGCCGTCATTGGATCCTGGAAGATCATCGCGATCTCGTCACCGCGGATCTTTCGCATCTCGGCATCGCTCATCTTGAGCAGGTCCCGGCCCTTGAACAGGACCTCACCTTCGACGACACAGTTCGGATTGTCGATCAGCCGCAGGACGGACAGCATCGAGACGCTCTTGCCGGAGCCAGACTCGCCGACCAGTCCGACGACCTCGCCCACGCCGACCTGAAATGAGATGCCGTCAACAGCTGTGACCTTGCCATTGCGGGTGCGGAAGGAGACGCGCAGATCGCGCACGTCGAGTAGTGGCTCAGACATGGCGCACCCGCGGATCCAGAAGGGCGTAGACAAGGTCCACGATGAAGTTGGCCAGGACGACGAAGAAGGCCGCGTAAAGCACGCAGCCGAGGATCACCGGAAGATCGAAGTTCTGCAGAGAGTCGTAGGTGAGCTTGCCGACCCCCTGAAGACCGAAGACCACCTCGGACAGCAGAGCAGCTCCACCGATCAGCGCACCGAAGTCCAATCCGAAGAGACTGACGATGGCGATCAAGGACGTACGGAACGCGTGGCGCCACAGGACGCGGCGCTCGCTGATGCCCTTGGCGCGAGCCATTCGAACGTACTCTTCGTTCATGGCACCCACCATTTCCGAGCGAAGCACGCGAGCATAGATTCCCGCGTAGAGCACGGCGAGGGTGAGCCACGGAAGGATCAGGTGGGATTCCCAGTTCCACACCCCTGAACTCAGTGGTGCATATCCCAGCGGAGGAACCCAGGAGAACACGGAATCATGAAGTCGACTCTGGGACATGAGGTTGACGACCTCACCGAGCCAGTAGACCGGCAGCGATACGCCGATGACACCGATAATCATGATCAGGGGATCGACTGCAGATCCGCGTCCAGCGGTTGCTGCCACGCCCATCAGGATGCCGAACACCAGCCAGATGATCGCCGCCCCGATCACCAGGGACAGGGTGATCGGGATCGCCTGCTGAATCTGCGGGATCACCTGGACGCCGCGGTTGACGAATGAGGTGAGATCCCGGTCGATGAACAGGTGGCGCATCATCAGCGCGTACTGCACCGGCATGGGCTTGTCGAAGCCGAACGACGCTCGAACCTGGGCCAGGGTCTCCTGGCTCGCATTGCGTCCAGCGATACGAGCGGCCGGATCGGCGCCCGGGGTGGCGAAGAAGATCAGGAAGACGAGTACTGAGATCGCGAAGAGGACCAGCACGGCTGCTACGGCGCGCTTGAGCGCGAAACGAAGCATTAGACCGCACCTCGCAGTCGCGCCTTCGGATCGAGTGCATCACGCACCCCGTCACCGAGCAGGTTCAGTGCGACGGCAGTGATCGCGAGCATGATGCCCGGTGCAATGGCCACCATCGGTCGTGTGTACAGCAGGCCCACTCCGTCGTTGATGATGGTGCCCCAGCTCGCATCCGGAGGTTGAACACCGATCGAGAGGAACGACAGTGCCGACTCGGTGAGCATGTTGATGGCGGTCATCAGCGGGAGAAACACGATGAGAGTGGGCAGGACGTTGGGCAGGATTTCTTTGCGCAGCAGACGTCCGTCCGTGGCCCCGGCGCCAACGGAGGCCTGGACGAACTCGCGCTCACGAAGGGACATGACCTGACCGCGGATGGGCCGGGCGACGTAGGGAACGTAGATCACGCCGATGATGAGGATCGGTAGAAGGATGCTGCCTGAATTCAGAGTGATAGGGCCGATTGTCAGTGACTGGTTGATCAACACAACCGACAGGCAGATGGCGAGCAGGTACACGGGGAATGCCCACAGGACGTCCAGGCCCCTGGAGAGCACCGCATCGAGCCCGCCGCCGAAGTAGCCAGAGACGATACCGACGAGGCCAGCTAGGGCACAGCACAGAAGTGCTGAGAACAACCCGATGATGAGGCTATTGCGTCCTCCGTACAGCAGACGAGAAAGGACGTCGCGGCCCTGGTTGTCTGCACCCAGGAAGAAGTTGTTCCACAGCCAGGTGGGGCCGATCGGATTGACGCCCAGACCCAGACCGGTGTCGGAGGACTCCATAACGGGTCCGGTTACCCCGCCCACGGTGAACTTGCCATCGAGATTCGAGGTGAATGCGTCCAGATGCATGACCTGTGACGCGTAGATCGGCGCCGCCAAACACGCCGCGAAGATCACGATGAGCACAATGATCGAGCCCATCGCGACCTTGTTTCGGCGGAGGTCCCGCCACGCAGTTCGCCAAGGACCGGCGGACTGCGTGGCGGGCGTACCTAATACCTCTGTGGTGCCAATAGCCATGAAGGAATCAGCGTCCGATTACTTCTTGACCTGGAGCTGGTCAACGAGCATGTAGAACTGCTTGCTGAACTGGTAGTTGCTGACATTGGTCGACAGGAAGTCGATCAGCTTCGGCGTCACGAGCGGTGCCCATGGCGCTTGAGCCATCGCGGCCTTGTCGGTGGCTGCCCACTTGTCGTTGGCTGCGTTCATGTCGGTCTGCTCGGTCTTGAGAGCATCGTCGATCATCGGCTGAACACCGGTCTTGTCGCAGAAGCCTGCGATGTTGATCGACGAGTCGCTGCCTGGAGTGAACGAGGCGCAGCCCAGAAGCACGTTGATGAAGTCAGATGCAGCCGGGTAGTCCTGGTACCACTGGGACAGGCTGATCTGGACCTTGTTGTTGGTGTTCTGGATGTACGTGAACTGGATGTTGCCCGAGATCGGCTTCAGGGTTGCCTTGTAGCCGATCGAGTTCAGCACTGACTGCAGGTATTCGCCGACGGCCTTGTTGACCTCATCATCGGTAGTGATGATGGTGACCGCTTGGCCGGCTGTTCCGGAATCGGTGACCAGCTGCTTGGCCTTGGCCAGATCTGGGCCCTGCCAGGTGGTGCCGGCCGGGTTGGTGTACTGGCAGTCATCCTTGAACCCTGGGAAGCCGGGGGGCAGGATCGTGCAGACGGGGGAGGCCAGCTTGTCGCCACCGAGGATCTTCACAACCGCATTGCGGTCGATGGCCCAGTTGACGGCCTGACGCGCCTTCACGTTGTTGAAGGGTGCGATGTTGACGTTCATCGGCACGTACCACACGGCGGTCAGGGTGTTGACGTGAACCTGTGGTGCGTACTTCGTGCCGATTTCAGCCAGACGGTCAGCCGGCGGTGAGTCGAAGACCCAGTCCGCCTGGTTGTTCTCAACCGCGGTGACCTCGGCCTCGACGGTCAGGCCGAACTTCTCGGTAATCGTGTCGGGGTAGCCAGAGGGCTGTGCGTCGTGGCTCCACTCCTTGAAGTTCGGGTTGCGAACCATCACCAGTGAGGTGTTGGGATCGTACGACTTGAACATGTAAGGACCGGTCGTCGGGATCGGCGTGCTGCCCGCATCCTTGGTCGGGGCCGACTTCGGGTTGATCGCTGCGTGCGGAACCGAGAGCTTGTAGAAGAACTCGGGATCCGGAGCAACGAGGTTGATCGTGACCGTACCGGCTGCCGCGTCGGCGACAACACCACCATCGAGGGTGCAGGTGGCCGGGGTCTTGATGCAGGCGTCAGCGCCGACAATGCCGTTGTAGAACGAGCCGGCGGTCGGGCTGGACACCTTGAAGATGCGCTGGAACGACGCCACGACGTCGTCGACGGTGACATCAGAGCCATCGGAGAACTTGATGCCCTTGCGCAGGGTGAAGACGTAGGTCTTGCCATCGTTGGTGGGAGTAGGCAGAGCCTCGGCCAGGTCGGGTACAACCGTGAACGAGTCCTGGCCGTCTACCTTCTTGAACGCCGTCAGACCGTCGTATGCAGCCTGGTAGAGCTGCCAGTACTGCAGTGTGTAGTTGATTTTGGGATCGAGGGTTCCACCTGCGGTCTTGGCAAGAAGGGTGACATTGCCACCAGCCTTGCTTGGGTCGTACGCGGCAGAACCTCCACCTGAGGCGCTTGCTCCGCCACCGCCGCTTGCTCCGCCAGTGGGCGCTGGGGTTGCTCCACCGCCACAGGCGGCCAGAGCGAGCGTGAGCGCTCCTGCGGCCGCAACGGACGTCATCATGCGTAACTTCATTTTTGTCCAATCCTCTCGGGAGTGGTCCACCGTAACTGGTGATTGGCCGGACCGCATCACATACCGGACTAGTACCTCATGAATTCACAGGTTCCGGAGCCCGCCAACCTGCATCGATACTGAATCGTTGTCAGTACGTGCAGTTGCCGTTGTGCGTTTCCAGAGCATGGCCGACGTACGTCAGTAATTGCTGATAGGCGCCAGGAACTAGAGTTGAGGTGTGGACCCGGACCTCCTCTTTGCCCATCACCTCGCTGATTTGGCTGCAGCGGTGACCATGGATGCATTTGGTGGCCGGCAGCTGGTGGACCTCAAGTCCGATGCTTCCGTGGTCACGGCAACCGACCGCCGGGCAGAAGGGGTCATCAGGGCGGCTATTCGTCACCAGTACCCAGACGATGGGGTGCTGGGCGAGGAGGAGGGTCTCTCGTCGGGAACCTCCGGACGGACCTGGGTGATCGATCCCATCGATGGCACCCGCAACTTCGCTGAGGGGTTGCCGATGTGGACGACCCTGATTGCGCTGAAAGTGGGGACGCAGGTTCAACTCGGCGTCGCGGATGCACCAGCTCTGCAGGAGCGGTCCTGGGCGAGTCGTGGTCAGGGGGCCTACCTGAACGATCAACGGATACACGTGTCCGCGGTTGACTCGCTTGCTGATGCCTTCGTCCTGCACGCATCAGTGGAGGAGTTTGTGGCCGATGGCAACCTCGAGGGACTGGTTCGATTGACGACCTCAGCACGCGGATCTCGAGGGGTGGCTGATGCGTGGGGGCATCTGCTCGTCGCGCGTGGTTCAGCCGATGTGATGGTGGAAGCCTCGAGTTGCTATGAGTGGGACTGGGCAGCGACGAGCATCATTCTTGCCGAGGCAGGTGGTGCTGTGTCGGAGGTCTCGGGCAGTGAGCTGGCTCCGGGCTGTCGGCTGATGGCATCCAATGGCCGTCTTGATGTACAGGTTCGCAGCGCGCTGGGCGACAACTAGGTCGCCGTCAACGATTCGATATCGAATCGTCATTCAGTATTCGCCTGAAACTGCTGCGCCAGTGCTCGGCACATAGGCAGAATGAGCGTGCCTAGGGGGAGGTGTTTCCCACCGGTGCCGTTGACGGGAACTTCCTCCCGGCGATCTAAGGGGATTTGATGTTCAGCTCCAACACCCAACGTCGTGTACAGCGCACGTCACGGCTTCTGCTCTGTGGAGGTGCGGCAGGAGCCTTGTTGATTGGCGCATCGCTGGTGGGTCTGACGTCAGCGTCTGCAGACTCCGCATCACCGGCTCCCTCCTCGGCACCGAAAGTGCTTCGGATAGGGATGACCACGACCATAGACAACCCCACCCTGTTCGCCGTGAACTCGGCCGCCGAGTGGGGCTCCGCTGTCATTCAAAATGACATGGCCCTCAAGTTCGGTCCGGATCTCACCGCTGCACCTGGGCTGGCCACAGGCTGTGATCCAAGTGCCGATAAGCGCACCTGGACCTGTCATCTGCGTGACGGGCTGAAGTGGAGTGATGGCCAGCCAATCACCTCCAAGGATGTTGTGTTCAGCTACAACTTCGTCCGCGACAAGCAGTTCGACTACTTCAACAGCTACTTCCCGGATGGCACAACATTCACGACTCCAGATGACCTGACGTACGTCTGGCATCTGAAGGATCCAGGAATTGGTCCCCTGCGTCCGGCCTGGTGCTACATCGTCCCCGAGCACATCTGGGGCAAGTACGCCAACTCCACTCAGGATCAGATCAAAGCAGTGAAGTTGATGCCGAATGTCGCCTCTGGTCCGTTCGTCATGACTCAGGCGAATCCCGGCCAGAACTGGACCTTCTCCCGCAACCCGTACTTCTGGGGCACCAAGCCGGTGTACGACCAGGTCGTCTTCCAGACCTACACCAATCAGGAAGCTATGGTGCAGGCGCTGAAGAACGGTGAGATCGACATCGCTGACGGATTTGACGGCCCGCTGTTGCCCGCACTCGGGGCGATCAAGAATGTTGCTGTGCAGAAGGTGGTGTCCGACTTCTGGGTGAGCCTTGCTTTCAACTTCGGTGGTCAGGGCCCCAACTCGCATCCGCTACCAGCCCTGCAGGATCTCAATGTTCGCAAGGCGATTGAGATGGCCATCGACAGGCAGGGGATCGTCGACAAGGTGTACCCGGGTGCAGCACAGCCGGGAGAGACCATCGTCCGGCCGCTCTCTACCTACTGGCACCTGACCGTGCCAGCGGACAAGGCCATCGCCTATGACCCTGCGGCGGCCAACGCCCTGCTGGATTCGTCGGGATATACCAAGGGTGCCGACGGTGTACGCATCGATCCGAAGACGAATCAGCCCCTGCACATCACGCTGCCCACCAGTGACGACGTAAACGGCAGTACCGATGTCGGCCAGCTTGTGCGCGGCTACCTGAAGCAGATCGGTATCACCGTGGATGTGAAGCCGACCACAGCGGCGAAGATGTACGACCTCCAGCAGTCCGGTGAGTTCGACGCATACATCTGGTACTGGAGTGGCGATCCCGATCCCAACTACCAGTTGTCGGTGTTCACCAGCAGCGCATGTGACGGTGATGGGCACCTGTCTGACGGCTGCTGGAAGGACCCGACCTACGACGCCCTGTTCAACAAGCAGCAGAGTGAGTTTGATCAGACCACTCGGCAGCAGGACGTGTATGCCGCACAGCAGTATGTGTACGACCAGATTCCCGACATTGTGCTTGCGTACCCGAACTACATCGAGGCCTATCGCACCGACAAGGTCGCCGGTCTGATTGCCACCCCAGCCAAGGTCGGCTACCTCACGACCAGCTACGACTACGCGAGCATGGTGTCCGCTCACCCGGTAGAAGCAGCTGAGTCTCCGGCGTCATCCACGTCGGGCGGGGTTCCGGTGTGGGTGTGGCCGCTTGCGGCGGTTGTCCTAGCCCTTGGCGCGTTCCTGTTCATGCGTCGCTCTGGGCGCGGCTCCGATGAGTTTGAGCGTGACTAGGCAACGCTAGAGACGTCCCCGGGACGTACGTCCCCAGGAATCAGCGAGAAGGTAGGCAATGCGACTGCGCTACATCGCACGCAAGTGCGGCTGGGCATTGCTGACGCTGTGGTTCGTTCTCACAGCGAATTTCTTCCTCTTCCGGATCATGCCCGGTGACCCGATCGGTCTGCTTGCGCGAAGTACGAGACTCTCACCGGAGGCGCTGCAGCAGCAGATCCACCTCTTCGGGCTGGATCAGCCGCTGCCTGCCCAGTACGTCACGTATCTGAAGCAGACGCTGTCGGGCAATCTTGGGGTCTCCATCATCTCGGGTACCGACGTATCAGAGATGCTGGGTGCCCGGCTGTGGCCCACCGTCCTGCTGGTGGGACTCGGAACGCTCATCGCCGCGGTTATCGGAGTTCTGGCCGGTATCAAGGGCGGCTGGACGCGGGGCAGTGGATTCGATCGCGGCTCGCTCTATTCATCCCTGCTTCTGTATGCCACGCCCGAGGGCTGGCTGGGGATGCTTCTGCTGATCGTGTTTGCCGGCACTCTGGGATGGTTCCCGGCTGGTGGTTATGCATCGAACTCAGGTTCGGGGGCGGCGAGCATTGGTGATGTGGCCCGGCATCTGTTCCTCCCGGTTTTGACGCTCGCGCTCGGCTACGTGGGTTCATTCGTCATCGTGATGCGGTCGTCGATGATCGATGTGAAGGAGGAGGAGTACATCTCCACCGCCCGAGCCAAGGGACTCAATGATGCGTCCATCCGTCGGCATCACGCTGTGCCCAACGCTTTCCTGCCCAGTTTCACGCTGATCGTGCTCAGCATCGGGTTCATCCTTGGCGGCGCCATCGTGGTTGAGACGGTGTTCTCGTGGCCCGGACTCGGTCTGCTCACCTATCAGGCGATCAAGGATCAGGACTACCCGGTGCTTGAGGCTGTCTTCCTGATCTCCAGTGGTGCAGTGATCGCAGCAAACCTCGTGGCCGATATCGCATACGGCTACCTTGATCCCCGCGTTGATGAGGTCTGACATGGCATCAGAACTCACATCAGCGGACAAGGCGGTGACACTGTCACCAGGTCAACTCACGTGGCGACGACGTCGCGACTCGTGGAGACGCACATGGTCCCTGTTCCGCTCACACGGGCAGGCAATGGCCGGCTTCATCGTCCTTGTGCTGTTCGCTCTCATCGCCATCCTCAGCCCACTACTGGTGAGCGAGGATGCTGTCGATCCGTCGATGGCTTCAGGCCCGCCCAACTCACCACCAATTGCCGGCTATCCGCTGGGGACTGATGGCTTCGGCAGGTCAGTGCTCGCACTTCTCGTTGTGGGATCCCGGGTGTCGCTCACTGTTGGGCTCGCGGCCACTGTGGGCGCGGTCGTCATCGGCGCGACAGTGGGGCTTGTGAGCGGCTTTTACGGTGGGACGAAAATCGATCGGGTACTCAGTACCCTGACCGACTGGTTTCTGGTGATTCCCTGGCTGGTGCTGGCCATTGTCCTAGCGGCGATTCTCGGAGCCACCCTGCTCAACGTCATTCTGGTGATTGCTGTGACGTCATGGGCTATGACTGCACGTATCGTCCGGGCCCAGACGCTGAGTGTGCGTACCTTGCCCTATGTCGAGCGGGCCCGAGCACTGGGGGCCAGCGACGCAGCGATCATCACTCGACATGTTCTGCCCAATGTGTTTCCGGTGATCTTCGCTCAGGCTGTACTCACCGTCGCAGTGGCGATTCTTTCGGAGACGACCCTGGCGATCCTTGGACTCGGTGACCCAACCGCGATCTCCTGGGGGATCATCATCGAGGAGGCGTTCAACGCAGGGGCGATGGCCAATGGCTACTGGTGGTGGATGATTCCACCAGGTCTGTGCATCATCGCGGTGACCCTTGCGTTCACGATGTGCGGATATGCCCTGGAGGAGATT
Organism: uncultured bacterium; assembly: GCA_963978055.1. Taxonomy (GTDB): domain Bacteria; phylum Actinomycetota; class Actinomycetes; order S36-B12; family CAIYMF01; genus Longivirga. Next base: position 17,038 of record CAXBQZ010000026.1, on the reverse strand, counting down.
TTCAATCCACGCCTACGACGCAGGGAAATCACATGAGCGATGAGCAGGTCTTTCCAGTGGGTGGCGAGTGGCTCAAGTGTGCTCTGCACACTCACTCAACCGTCAGTGATGGCACGTTGAGTCCGCCTCATCTGCTGAAGAGCTATGCCGAGGCTGGGTTTGACGTTGTGGCCATCACTGATCACTGGCGATTGACGCAGGTTCCATCAACTGAGCGGCTGATCACCCTGCCGGCGGCAGAGTTGGGGTTTGACCTGAAGTATCCGGCCTATCCCACTCAAAGTGGTGAGTTCCTCGTCTACGGAATCTCAGACCTACCTGAAGATCCGGGTGGTGATCGGGCCAACTGGAAGTTCAACGCTGAGGAGAACTGGGAGGCTCGTACGTTCCCGGATATCACCACAGCCATGAACTGGACCACGTCTCAGGGGGCGGTTGCCTACATTGCCCACCCCTACTGGAACGAGCTCTCAATCGACGACTTGCTCGAGTCCGAGGGCTTTGCGGGCATTGAGGTGTTCAACGGATCCGCCGAGGCCGAGTGTGGACGAGGTGACTCGTCAACCTGGTGGGATGTGCTGCTGCGAAAGGGACGTCGCCCTTTGGGGATCGGGACGGATGATCAGCACTATCCCCTCTTCGAACTGGGTCTGGCGTGGACCATGGTCAACGTGGCGGAGCGAACTCAGACGGCCGTACTTGATGCCCTTCGCACGGGGGCCGCGTATTTCTCTCATGGTCCTTCCATCCACGAGATCGTTCGCGATGGTGACGCGATCGAGGTTTCATGCTCGCCGGCACGGTCGGTGATCCTGCATATGGAGCAGGAGTATGGGGTGAGTGTGAGCATCGGACGTGGCGGTCGATGCAATGGTCGGATCCTCGCGACAAGTCCGGATGGATTGATCACCCGAGTGCGCATCGAGCCCAACCATCCGGATTCGATCTATCGACGGATTTCGGTGGTGGACGCGCGGGGTCAGCGGGCGTGGAGCAACCCACTCTAGGGTGACCAACTAGCTGGCAATCGTCAGCACGCGCTCCACTCGGTCTGCTGTGGCCGCCACATGCTCGCGCAGCTGTGGTTCGCGCCCGAGTCTCTTGGTTGGAACGGCGATCCCAACTGCAGCGATACGACCTTGGGGCGTGATGATGGGACTGGCCAGACAACTGACGCCCGGACTGTACTCTTCGTTGTCCAAGGCAATTGCCCTCTCGTCATTCGAACCCACCTTGATAGTGGCGGCGGAGCCATGGGCGTCCCCCATCAGGGCCATGAGTTCAGGGACACTCGTCATGGTGTTCTGCGTCAACGACGCCGGTCGATGTCGCTGCAGATAGTCACGTCGAAGTTCTTCCGGAAGCGCCGTCAGAATAGCCTTGCCAAGCGCAGTCGCATGGGCTGCGTCATGCATGCCGACCCAGAGGTCGATCCGAGGGGCTCGGGTGCTCTCGACCACCTCGCTGACATGAATCTCGCCGTCATCAACCTGAGCGAAATAGACCGCAGCTCCCACCAGGTCTCGGAGATCTGCCAGGAGAATACGAACCTGAGCGATCTGCGGGGTCGAGTCCTTCGCCAGGCTCGCTACCCGCTCAGTCATCATCACGGAGCCGTCATCAAGACGTGACATGTAGCCCTCGTGGGTGAGTGTGCGCACCAGATGGTAGGTGGTGGGCAGAGTCAGGCCGGTGTCACGGGCCAACTGCTTGACGGTCGCACGTCCGTGGCGGCCAGCCAGCGCCTCCATGACATGGAGCGCACGCTGAACTGACTGGATGAGCGTCGGTTGAGTGCTCACGTCCACCTCATCGTCAGTCTGGGCGAAAGGGCCAATGGTTGAAGGTACTCCCATGAATCGTGAGGCAACAAGAGTTCGGTGTTAATGAACGGGCGTCCTTTCACCTTTTGAAATTGGCGGCTTCGTTGAGACCTTTCCCAAGTAGGAACTTCGTGCTGGAGTGTGCACGAGGAGGTAAGAGGGGAATGTCCACAGTGACCAAAGGCGTGAGCCAACTTGAGCGTTCGAACACCTCGGTACCTCAGGGGGATTCACCAATTTCGCTGGAAATCTGGGATCCGGCACGTGTGCCCGGTGGTTGGCACACCCTCGGCGATGCGGACTCGCCTCGTCGCGTGTCGGTGCAGGCTCTGGAGTTCAACCGCCACCCGGTGACAGTTGGGCAATTTGCGCAATTCGTTGATTCAACAGGAATCACGCTCAGCGATTTGCAACGTCGCTGGGTGGACTCCCCCCACCTACATGATCATCCGATGGTCCACGTGACGCTCTCGGATGCGGAGTGCTTCGCGCAATGGGCCAGTGCCGTTTACGGACTGTCCCTCAGGCTGCCGAGTTCTGATGAATGGGAGGCTGCGGCTCGCTACCCGTACGGAACTGCCTTTCCGTGGGGCGAGCACCCTGATCACGAGTTGTGCAACGGCAGTGATGCGGGCTGGGGTGGTACCTGCTCCGTCGTTCAGTATCCCGAGGGCGCTAATCCCAGCGGGATAGCGGATCTATCCGGCAATGTTTGGGAGTGGACGTCCACCATCGATCCCGAAACCGGTTGGCACGACGTTCGCGGCGGATCGTTCATGGACATCGGCTGGGGACTCAGGTTGGCCAGAGCTCTACAGACCGATCCGCAAAGAGCAACCGCAACAACAGGTTTCCGACTTTGTCGTACGGTGACGTGACCACAACGAAGAGCGCCGCATCGCCCACTCGAGCACAGAAGCTGATGTCCCAACTATTGATCGGAAGGTGACCACATGACAGACCTACTGCCGGATGTTGTCAGTGCCGGTGCACGTGATCTCAGCCTGGCTCACGCCGTGGGGCGAGAACGAATCGTGGAGTCGCTACGTCACGTATACGACCCATGCTGTGAAGACCGCGGGATCAGCATCGTCGACATGGGGGTGCTTGAGGATGTGCGAATTGCCGATGACGGCCAGATCGAGGTGGATCTCGTTCTGACAACCGGCTGGTGCCCATTCGTGGCCTCAATGTCCGATCGCATCCCCGAACGACTCGGTGAGGACTTTGGGCTTACGAACATCAAGGTAAACACTCTGTGGGATCCGGTTTGGACAATGGAGCGACTATCCGATGATGCTCGGTCCAAGCTCTCGCTCGATCTCACCCCCCTCATCCCGTACCGCGAGCAGCGGGTCGCTGCCGAACAGCCCGTCTCAACTCAGGAGGAATCAGCATGACCGCACTGTCCGATGCCGCGGCTGAAGCGCGTGCACAGCGTAAGCGTGAAGTACCTGCATTCGTGTTCGATGCGGTCTGTCACGTCTTCAACTTCGATAAGGCGAATGCCTTGGGTTCAGCCGGGGACATGTTCGATGAGCATCTTTACGCATTCCATCAACTTTTGACTCGCGTTGGCGAGCCGATCCTGTCTCGTGACGAATTCTTCCGTACCTGGAGTGTGGACGAAATATACGAAATGGTGATTGAAGGTAGCGATACGGACATGATTGTTGCGCAGCCGCTGCCGCTGACGGACCTGTTCCATGATGGCCTCTCGCCTTGGGAGAAGTGTGCGGAGATGGCTCAGAAGCACCCTGACCGGGCGGTGTTCTGGGGTGCCGTAAATCCCCTAGAAGGCAAGAAGGCCCTCGATCTCATGACCAAGCAGGTTGAGGAGTACGGAGCCAAAGCATTCAAGTTCTACAACGTCCGCTACGACTACGGTCAGCCATTCCCATGGCGCATGGATGATCCGCGGGTAGCCTTCCCTGTCTTCGAGCGTGCGCGCGATCTTGGCGTCAATCTGATTGGTGTGCACAAGGGTGTGCCGTTAGGCCCGCAGCCGATCGAACATACGCGCACCTTCGACATGGATGGGGCAGCCGCCAACTTCCCGGACATCAACTTCGTCATCTTCCACGTTGGTTTGCCGTGGCTCGATGAAACGCTGTGGCAGATTGTGCGCTTCCCGAATCTCTATGCCTCGATCGCGGCGACCGTCAACTTCATTTCCAGGCAGCCTCGCGTTTTTGCTGAGATTCTGGCAAAGATGCTGTGGTGGTGCGGCGAAGACAAGATCATCTACGGCGGTGAGTCTCCGATCTGGCACCCCCAGTGGGCGATTGAGGAGTTCTGGAAGTTCCAGATCCCGCAAGACATCGTCGATGAGAAGGGGTATCCGCAGCTGACCGAACAGGCAAAGCGCAAGATCCTCGGTGAGAACCTCGCAAAACTCCATGGCATGGACGTTGAGGCAACCAAGGCTCGCCTAGGTGTGACTGGCTGAGATCGTATAGAGGGGCTGTGGGGCCTGTGCCAGGTCGGCTCCACAGCCCCTCTGAGATCAAAGAATCCCAGCCGCGCGCCTGCGGCTGGCCTCCGAGCGTCTACGATCTAGCCAGATCCCCGACATAGGAGTGTCATGGCCTTTCCCGGAGTGCTGGTTCCGCTCGTTACCCCATTTACCGATGAGGGTGCGCTCGATCTGGATTCGATGCCAGCGGTGGTCGAGTTCATGCTGTCTGCCGGTGTCACCGGTGTGGTGGCTGCCGGGACAACCGGTGAGGGCTATGCCCTCGATATGGCCGAGCGGCGCGCGGTGATCAACTCTGTGAAGGCGATCGTCGCTGGACGAGTGCCCGTGCTCGCAGGTGTCGGCGGCACGGCAACCCGGGAGGCACTGGCTCAGGCCGAACTGGCTGCAGAACTCGGTGTGGATGGACTGATGGTTGCCGCACCCGCGTACGTGCTTCCGAATCCAGAGGAACTGGGACGTCATATTCTGCGTGTGCTCGAGGTGGCTGATCTTCCGACCGTGTTGTACGACTACCCGGATCGAACGGGAGTCTCGTTCAACGAAAGAACCTTGGATCTGGTAGCCCACGATGATCGAATCGTCGGCATCAAGGAGGCCTCGGGTGACCTCACCCGAGTTCGCCGCCTTCGTCGTCGCTACGGCAACGCCGTGCCCATTGTGAGTGGTACGGATGGCCTGGCCATGCGGATGTTCGAGATGGGCGTGGATTCATGGATCGCTGGTACGGCCAACGCACTACCGGCTGAGCACGTCCAGATCCTTGCTGCCGCGGTGGCCGGCGATATGGATAGTGCGTGGGCGATTCACAAGCGAATCCTGCCGTTCCTGCGATGTGCTGAGCGTGGTCGTTACACGCCCAAGGTGAAACTGGCACTTGAACTGCGCGGTGTTCGGGTCGGCCCGCCACGTCCACCACTGGGTGCCAGTGATGACTCCGAACGTGCCGAGGTTGCCTCACGCCTTGCAGTGGCGCTGGGTGGCAATGAGCCGGTTGCTCAGGTGCAGTACCTCGCTCGCACTCCCGATGCCAACCCGTTGACGATGCATCGGCACGCCTTCATCAACGGTGGATTCGTTCCCGCCGTGAGCGGTGCAATGATGCCGATCACCAATCCGGCGACGGCCGAGGTGGTTGGTGACGTTGCTTCCTGTGACGCCGCCGATATTGACCTGGCCGTGGCTGCAGCACGGGATGTGTTTGAACGTGGTGACTGGTCGATGGCCCATCCGTCACACCGTCGAAAGGTGCTGATCCGTTTCGCCAAGCTCATCGAGCGTCATAACGAGGATCTTGCCCGACTCGATTCTCTCGAGGCGGGTAAGCCCATCACGGACTGTCGAGATGGTGACGTGCCTGAGGCCGCCGAGACGATGCGCTGGTTTGCCGAGGCGATCGACAAGGTGTACGACCGGCAGGCGCCGACCGGACCGGATGTCGTCGCGCGTATCACCCGTGAACCTGTTGGTGTGGTCGGTGCGGTGCTGCCGTGGAACTTCCCCACGCTGATGTTCATCTGGAAGGTTGCTCCAGCCCTTGCGATGGGCAACTCCGTTGTGGTGAAGCCGGCGGAGCAGACCTCACTGTCGGCCCTGCTGCTTGCCGAGCTTGCGCTGGATGCCGGTGTGCCCAAGGGTGTGCTCAATGTTGTTCCGGGACTGGGGGAAACAGCGGGACAGGCACTTGGACTCCATCCTGATGTCGACATGGTTACCTTCACCGGCTCAACCGAGATCGGTCGTCGATTCCTTGAGTACTCGGCGGCGTCGAACCTCAAGCGGATCACCCTTGAGTGTGGTGGCAAGAGCCCGCAGATCATTCTGGAGTCGGTGCGGGATCTGGACGAGGCGGCCGCCGAGGCTGTGCGTGCCGCGTTCTGGAATATGGGTGAGAACTGCTCGGCCGGATCTCGGATTCTCGTGCACCGATCCCTGCACCGGGAGTTCGTCGAGAGGCTCGTACTCGCCACTGCTGACCTGCGCGTTGGTGATCCATCGGATCCGCGGACGGAGATTGGTCCACTGATCGATCCGGCAGCGGTGGAGCGAAGTGAACGATTCGTTGCGCAGGGTGTCGCAGATGGCGCAAATATCGCCATCGGTGGTGGGCGCACGCTCGCCGAGACCGGTGGGTGGTTTTTCGAACCGACCGTTTTGGACGGTATCCCAGCGGACTCGGTCGTAGCCCGAGAGGAGATCTTCGGACCCGTGGTCGCGGTGATTCCGTTCGACACGGAGGAAGAGGCCATCAATCTGGCCAACGCCTCAAGCTACGGCTTGGCATCGTCACTGTGGACGGATGATCTGGATGCCGCCCATCGGGTGGCCAAACGCCTGCGCGCGGGCACCGTGTCGATCAACTGCTATTCCGAGGGCGACATCACCACGCCATTCGGTGGCTACAAGCAGTCGGGCTTCGGTGGACGTGACAAGGGGATTGACTCCCTGGAGCAGTATTGCGAGACCAAGACCACCTGGCTGCGCGTACGCTGGTAGACCATGACGACTGATCGCACCATCGTCATCGGCGCAGGCATCATCGGCACGTCGATCGCGTCATCCCTTGCGCGTCGTGGGATCGCTGTAACCGTGGTGGACGCAGGGGATGAGCGGTTCGGAACCTCCTCGGCCAATGCTGGGCACTTCGTGCCAAGTCATGTGCTGGCATTCGCCGCACCCGGCATGGTGGAGGCGGGATTCCGGTCATGGCGCAATCGCGATGGGGCGTTTGCCCTCAATCCCAGCCTGCGTCGTGATGGTGCGCAGTGGCTCGCCCGATTCGTCGAGGCCTGCACTGATGACAACGTCAGACGCGCCGCACCCGCTCTGCAGGGCCTGTTCGACCTGACTCGGGCAGAGCTGGACCGTCTCGTGACGAAGGGGACATCCTTCGACTATCGACCGAGCGGCCTCATCGAGGTTTTCACCAAGCAGAACACGTTCGAGGCAGCGCGGCATGAGATTGAGGTCATGTGTGAGTTGGGCGTTGAGATCGAGGAGCTCTCGGCCAGCCAGCTCCTCGAGGTGGAACCAACCCTTCATGGAGTTGCCGGGGGTTACCGTCTCATTCGGGATGGCCGCCTGGATCCATCGATGTTGCTGGACGTGGTTAAGACCGAGGCCATGGCCCATGGTGCTGAGTGGGTGACGGCGGTCGTCCGGGAGATCCGGCCGACGAGGGACGGGGTCAACGTCGTCACCACGGCGGGGACCATGGCAGCGGCTCAGGTCGTGGTTGCCGCAGGGGTCTGGACGCCTGAACTCGTTGCCTGCCTTGGGGTTCGGCTGCCGGTGATTCCGGCCAAGGGCTACAGCGTGACGCTTTCCGGGATTCAGGATCTGCCTGCGCTTCCGCTCTTGCTCATTGATCAGCGACTTGCCGTCAACGCAATGGGCCGTGGACTCCGAATCACAGGTCGCTATGAACTCACCACTCCATACGATCTGTCGATTCCCCCGTCGCGAGTCAAGGGCTTGGTCGACCTGGCCCGGCCGGTTCTCGGTCTGCCGCAGAACGCCCAGCCGACGCAGCCTTGGGCAGGACTTCGCCCCGCATCACCGGACGGATTGCCACTGATCGGAAGGCTGTCCTGCGATGAACGGGTGCTGGTCTGCGTAGGACACGGGATGCTGGGTACGGCCTCAGGCCCTGGAACGGGCGAGGCGGTGGCCGCAGTGATGACCGGCGAGGCACTGCCCTTTGATATGACAGTGATGTCACCTGAGCGTTTCGGTGCGATAAATCTGCGCGACGTACGTCGCGGAATCTGGAGGCGATGATGAGGTCAGGGCGGATTCTGCACTGCGTTGAATCCCATACCGAGGGTATGCCCACCCGGGTGGTCGTCGGCGGGGTCGGTGTGCTGCCTGGTGACTCCATGGAGGAGCGTCGTCAGCGCTTTATGGCAGAACAGGATGACCTGCGCACCTTCCTGATGTATGAACCCCGCGGCCACAGTGCGATGAGTGGTGCGATTCTGCAGCCGCCAACCCGACCAGACTGCGACTGGGGCGTTCTATACATCGAGGTGGCCGGGTGCCTGCCCATGTGCGGACATGGAACGATCGGCGTGGCAACGGTTCTGGTTGAGACAGGTATGGTCACTGTCACCGAGCCCATGACCACCATCCGGCTCGATACTCCGGCCGGTCTTGTCGTGGCCGAAGTGGCCGTGGTCGATGGTCGTGCCGAGCGGGTCACAATCCGAAATGTCGCCTCGTTCGTCACCGAGTTGGACGCACGGGTTGATGTGCCGGGCTACGGGTCCGTTCGCTATGACATGGCCTTCGGCGGCAACTTCTACGCAATCGTCGATCTTGACGAGGTTGGCGTTGCCTTCGGTCGTGAGCATGCCGGTGAACTCATGAACTTTGGGATGGCGCTCATGGAAGCTATCGACCAGACTGCGCCGCCGAGCCATCCGACCGAGCCGGGTATTCATGGATGTCATCATGCGCAACTGGTTGCACCGGGATCTACTGCGGCCCACTCCCAACATGCGATGGTCATCCAACCCGGCTATTTCGACCGGTCACCATGTGGCACCGGCACCAGCGCCCGGCTCGCCCAGCTTCACCATCGCGGGCTCATCTCCGTGGGCCAGACTCTGGAGAATGAATCACTGCTGGGACGACCATTCTTCGGGGTAGCGGTCGAGGAGACGTCAGTTGCCGGCATCCCCGCGATCATCCCCACAATCAGCGGCTCGGCCTGGATCACGGGCACCTCGCAGTACTACCTGGATCGTACTGATCCTTTCCCGAACGGATTCCTGCTGGCCTGACGAATGATCGAGATCGATCCGTTCGGTCGATCAAAGAGTTCGCGGTTCAACAGGCCACTGCTGGGATTTCGGGGCAGAGTGTTGATATGACCGAAGAGCAGCCATACGACGTAATCAGAGTTGAGGGTGACTTCGAACTTCGGCGCTATCCGGAGCATCTGGTGGCGCAGGTTCGCGTACCGGGAAGTTTCGAGAGTGCCGGCAACACCGCATTTCGTCCATTGGTCAACTACATCAGTGGACGCAATGCTACGAACACTGGCCTGGCGATGACTGCACCGGTGGTTCAGGAGCCGACCGAGGGTTCCCACCTGGTTTCCTTTGTTCTCCCGGCTGACGTCAACGCGGGGAATGCTCCGATTCCAACTGATCCGTCCGTCCAGGTTCACGTGGTCCCTGTTGAGTTCGCCGCTGTCTCCAGGTTCTCAGGTCGGTGGTCGCAATCCTCGTACGACGAGCGAGTTCGTCAGTTGAGCGAGTCGATTCGTACCGCGGGCCTCACGATCGTGGGCCCAGCGCGGTTTGCTCGATTCAATCCGCCATGGACCCCGTGGTTCATGAGGCGAAATGAAGTTGTGATCCCGGTGTCAGCAGAACATCTGGCCTAGGTCCGCACTCGCGGTGTCCTCGTTCATGGACATGCAGAGCGCCTCCGCGTCACCATCCCCCTGATCTGTTTCACGAGGGACACCTCAAACATCCATCGTGCACATCCACCATGCCTCGGGGCGTACCTGCCGTGATGCGCCAGTGGGATCCGCCCGCACCCGGCTATAGCGCAAAAGTGTGGCCGCGATACCTGCGGCTCCTTGCATCCAGCCCACCCCCGGATCGAGCAACTGCTGCTCAGCGCGGTGCTCGGTGAATCTCCAGTAACTGTGGGGCCCATCGTGAACGGCTCGGTCAACGAGCGCGGAAACGAGGGTGTCAATGTACGCGACGTCTGCGCGAGCGGGATCTCGTTGAAGGACATCGAGGGCAAAGTCAAGCACGCCCGCCGTCCCGCAGCAGCGGCCGTCGTTATCCCAGAACCCCGGTCGGATTCCCTGTGGAACACCACTGTTCTGAATTGCATTGAGGCAGCGGATAATCCACTCGTCACAGGCGATTCCGTCGATCTCTCCGATCCCGGCGTAGGCGAGGGCTCCGAAAAGGTACGCGGTTCCGGTTGGTCCATGGCACCAGCCGTAGGCGAAATCCTCGATATCGCGGTCACCCTTGGGAACCACCGTCGGAACGCGAAATCCGTTGTTTGAGCGGTCCCCTATGGTCACGACGTGACGGGCGCCGGCCATTGCCGCATCGATGGCATCAGCACGGCCCACGTATGACCCGCAGATTGCGAGTGCGGCTGCCACACCAGCCGTGCCATGGGAATAGTTGGGCATCATTCCCCACTTGTCGCCGGCATACATCGGCCACTCAAGACCAGTCGGAGTTGATGACGCCTTCGCGAGCAATACATCGATTGCGTAGTTGATCCATGTCGTAGCCGGGAAGCCACCGGTGGCGTTGTTGCGGTCAAGGTACGTCAGCACGAGGGCCACCCCGGCCGTGCCCATGAGCAGGTCGTAGCAGGGCAGAGTCTCGTCGCCATCCATATCAACCCATCCGTCCGGGGTGACGAGTGCGACAAGTCGATCAAGACCTACGGGTTGCGCGCCGAGGATGTGCATGGAAGTGAGATTCGAGCCGACGCCCAATGAGAGCCCGGGAGTCAGGCTCGTATCACTTGCACCTGTCAACCGCTGAAGGATTCGATCTGCGAGAAGCTGCTCTTCCTCGGTCCACGCACGGTAGCGCGCAATTTCGTCCAGCGTCAGGGCCAGCGATCCAAGACCGAGATAGATCGAGTCACGATAGGGGTCTTCCAGTGGGGAGGGGGTGCCATCGGCCGCCACCCTCTCCGGGATCCACAACCCCACTTCGTCCGCACGCACCTGGGTCAATACCCATGCCCAGGCCCGTTCAGCAAGGTCTACGGTCTGATCTGAGGTAACCACCCTGCCAGTGTCGACGGCTCGAACAGGGTGGTCAAGGATCGTGAGGGGGCTTATTGCACTTCTTCAGGAGCGTCTCCTGAAGCCATCGCCGTCCGCTACTGTGTCGCTCACGCACTTCTCTGGAGCAGGGAGGGTTGGAGTGCTTGATATGAGCCATCTTCCCTTTCCCTCTCGGGAGTTTGTGCGCAATGAAGCCGAGCATCTGTGGTCACTGCTCGCGTCCAAGATCTCTCGCGTCGGTCCTGCGTCGCTGGTGACCAACCCGGCCGACGGCGTCGTTGGACGCGTATTTCGCTCTGGGCGTCAGTGGGAGTCGTGGATGCACCAGTACTTCATCGAGTACTGCGACCCCAACCAGATCAGCTTGGACGTCGGCGCAAACATCGGGGCCCACTCCGCGGTGATGAGCGGCCTCGCAGCGCAGGTGCATTCATTCGAGCCGCATCCAGGGAACTACGCCCTATTAGAGCGCAACGTCGGTCATCTTGGAGTCATCTGCCACCAGGTTGCACTTGGCCCACGGGGAGAAGAGTCGCTCATCAGTTCGCCGAGAACGAATCACGGCATGGCTGAACTCGGAGCCTCAGGCGACGGAGCGATAAGGGTACGGAGCATTCCACTCGATTCGATGTCCTTCGATCGACGAATCGGGTTCATGAAGATCGACGCAGAGAAATCAGAAGTAGGAGTCCTGCGGGGAGCAATGGCCACGATTCGGGATCATCAGCCGGTTGTGATCCTTGAAGACCAGTGCAATGCCCGCAAGCTCTTGGAGCTTGAGGGCTACCAGTGTCGTCGGATCGCGCTGGTTGACTGGCTGTGCATCCCTACCCGCCGACCGTCGTTTTCGTCCTAGAGGGTTCAGCTCGCAGGCACATCGCCATATCTCGGGCACAATGGCCACATGGATCCCGTGCATGTCGACATCTTGAACTTCATTCGTGCCGAGTCAGACACCTACATGAGCAGTCTGGCGGGAGACGGAGCGGGGCTGTGGCGCCACAGTCGTGAGCCGGCTGATGTCAACGATCAGAAGGTCATTCGCATGAATCGTGACACGCTCTACAGCAGTGTCGTGGTCGACATCAGTGCGGGTGCTGAACTGACGCTCCCGGACGCGGGAGAGCGGTATCAGAGCGCAATGGTGGTCAATCAGGATCACTACGTGAATGCTGTTCTTCACGGTGCAGGCACGTACCAGCTGACAAAGGATGACCACGGCACCGACTACGTCGCCATTCTCGTCAGGACTCTTGTTGATCCGAACAACCCCGCAGATCTCGCCGAGGTCCATCGACTGCAAGACCAGTTGACGGTGTCCTCACCCACCAACAACCCTTTCACCCACCCCGCATGGGATCAGCAGAGTTTGAAGGCCACGAGGGAACTGCTCCTTCAGCTGGCCCCTGGGGTTTTCGGGCGAGGCAGGTCGTTCGGAACCAAGAACGACGTCGAGGTTATCCCGCATCTTCTGGGAACTGCGGTTGGCTGGGGAGGTCTTCCCAATGAGGAGGCCACCTATCAGGACGTGCAGCCGAATCTTCCTGTGGGTCACTACACAATCTCGGTGACAGATGTGCCCGTCGACGGATTCTGGTCGATCAGTGTCTACAACGCAGGTGGGTTCTTTGAGCCCAACCATGAGGGTCGGTACACCGTCAACAGCCTCACTGCCGTGGCGGATGATGACGGCAGTATCACCATCAACCTTGGTGGCGATCCGAGCCTGCCAAATCAGATCCCCCTTCCTGAGGGGTGGAACTATGTGGCACGCCTCTACCAGCCTCATCCGGAAGTACTTGACGGTTCCTGGACGTTCCCGGCGCTGACACCCGCCAGGTGAACTCGTAACAGAGACTTTGACCCAATCCGCGCTGCGCTGATCAGGCAGCGCGAACGGACTCCCATAGTTCTCCGAAACCTCAAGATACGTCGAGGTATTTGGTTGGTGACCTCTCAACTTCTAGCGTCAGAGAGTGACGAACACGCAGGACGTTAAGGCCAGTCAGAAGCTCGCTCCATGGTGGGTTCTTGCCTTTGGTGTGCCAGTCCTCTTTGTAGGCCTGTCGCTCCTAGGCAATGTGGTGCGCCGGCTTTGGGGAGCGCCGTCGTACAACTACGACTCCGAGACAGCTCAGATGCTGATCTCAGGTCTGCCGTGGGGACTGGTGATCCTCGTGGTGCTCGTGGTGGTGGCCCGATGGTCACGTATGCGAGTGCAGGGCCCGCAGATCTGCTGGCCCAAGGAGGTGTTCCTCGCTGTTGGCGCCTACCTCGTGATGGGAATCTTGACGTTCGTCGTTACGCGACGCGGGGGAGGTACCTGGGAGTTCTCGACACTGGCCTGGCTCGCGGCCGCGTGCTTCGTCGTTGGCTTCAACGAGGAGCTGACGTACCGAGCACTGAGTCTTGGGGGCTTTGCCCGCAAGCTGCCCGTGTTCTGGGCAGTTGCGGCAGCCGCGGTCATATTCGGCCTCAGCCACACCGTCAACCTGTTCTCCGGCTCAGAGCCGAGCCTGGTAGCTCGGCAGGTTCTGTACACAACGGCATCAGGTTTGTTCTTTGGCTGGCTGTACGTGTTCTCGGGACGGAATCTCTGGCTCCTCATTGCGATCCACGCGATCCACAACTTCCTCGTGATTTCCCCATCGACGACAGGTGCGGTTCCCCTTGTCGGTGAAGGATTGGACTCGATGATGAACTGGAGCCTCGGTACCGTTCAGGGTTTCGTGTCAGCAGGGTTGCCGATTCTGTTCACCTCGTGGGCATGGACGAAGTATCGGGGGATGACCCTCGAGCAGGCCTTGGGACTTTCGCAAGGCTCAGCATTATCCGAACCCATGGCGCATCCCTAGTATTCGGCGGATGGGGTTGGATAACGGTTCGAGAACTATCCGATCACGGTTGGCGCGGGCCGAATGGTTTCGATAGACGGAGGTCGAGACGGCTGATTACATTGCCTTGTCAGGAAACCTAACAATTCCTATGTGGGGCATCCGCCCACCGACGCTGATCGAGTCGCATGAGTAAGAGTTCTTGAAGTGAATCCAATGCGAATCAGGCATGTGCAGATTACTGTCCTCGCGCTCTTGTTCCTGACCGGGTGTTCGCGGGCAGTGTCGCCGCAGACGGCGGGCGCCAACGCCCTTCACATTGAGGGTCCGCAGACTGCTTCAAAAGTGACGGTGTTGGCGCCGGAAAGCGAGCATAGGGATATCGCTTTTGGGTTGTGGTACTTCTGCGCTGACGATTCGGTCGTGATCACCTCAATTGTTCCGGCGAAGGCCGTGGGTGGGGCCTCAATAAGCCAGTGGGGTGAACGGTCGAAGTTAACTGGCGGTGGTGGAACCCAGCCGCTTGGTGCAGAGCCGGAATCGCTCGAAAAGCTTGGCTTCACCGTCGGGCCTGTGACGGTCGGACCGACCTGTGGGAATGCCGAACCCGCCGCAGTGGAACTGGCCGTGGTGATCAAACGGGGTTCAATGAACGCACCAGCGTCCTACGTTGACGGTCTGCGCATCAACTACACAGTCAACGGAGCAGGTAACGCGCTCGAGGTGCCCTACCGTTTTGGATTCTGTGGCACCGAAGCGTCTTGCGGTTAGACTCAAGAGCTTGGAGGTACGAGACAGGCCATCTGTCTGCGGTCCTGGAGCCTGGCCCGGTTTTCCGGACACCGACAAGGTGGCATGTCAAGGGCTACAAATCCCCCAAAGAATACGGAAGTCCCGGAACACCCCATAAGGATGTCCCGGGACTTCACAAAGCGCGCCCGGAGGGACTCGAACCCCCAACCAACCGGGTAGAAACCGGTTGCTCTATCCGTTGAGCTACGGGCGCAGTGGGGTAATTCTATGCGGGTGGCTCGAGCCCGAGTTCCTGGGCAAGGAATCTGTAGCGGATCTTGCCCGTGGGAGAGCGTGGGATTGAGTCGACCCGGTGGTACTCCTTGGGTCGACGTGCGGGGTGCAGGTGGGCGTCCGCCCATGTCTGCAGAGATGACGTATCGGCGGTGCCTACGAACGCGGCGCACACCCGCTGGCCCCAGCGCTCATCTGGTCTTGCAAACACTGCAATATCGGAGACGCCTGGCGCATGTTCGAAGGCGAGCTCTACCTCGCGCGGGTATACGTTCACCCCGCCGCTGATGATCAGATCATCACGTCGTCCGTCGAGGTAAAGGAACTCGCCATCGAGTCGGCCGATATCTCCAACCGTGAAAGCTGAACCGCGCCACGCAGCGTCCGTCTTGGCCTCATCACCCCAGTAGCTGAAGCGGGCGTAGTCCGGGACGGTCGTCCAGATCGTGCCATTGTCGTCAATGGTGATCGATCGACCTGCCCGAGCTCTGCCTACACTGCCGGGTGCGGCCAGCCAATCCGCGGGGGAGAGTGCCGTGACCTGGCCCTCAGTTGCTCCGTAAAACTCCCACACCGCGTCATGTTCGAAGAGGTGATGGATACGCTGCTTGAGGGGTTGTGGGCAGGCTGCTCCGGCGTGGGCCACGAGGCGAATTCCCACAACACTTGGCATGCGCACCCCGGTGTCGATGACGTCCACCATCCGCTGCAGATGGGCTGGTGCGCAGAACATTGTTGTTGGCTGCATATGCGTCATTGCTTGGAGAAAGACACTTGGCTCGAACCTCGACATCACTACCACGTCACCACCATTCATCAAGGTGGTGATAGCAAAGCGAAGGGGTGCTGAGTGATAGAGGCCAGAGACAACCAGATGGCGATCCTCAGAGTTGATACCCCACTGTGTCGTCTCCTCGCCGAGAAGTTGTCGCGCGGAGTCCTCATCGAGTAACCCACTGAACACCCCCTTGCGCTTGCCGGTTGTTCCTGAGGTGTAGTGAATGGGTCGCGCGAGGGGAACGGGAGCAAGGTCCACCGGCTTACCCTTGGCCAGGGACTCAGCATCAGCCCGGGAGGTGAGAACCAGGGATGGAGTGCAGTCCTGCAGAATCGCCTCTCGCTCGGCATCCGTGAGGGCTGGGTCGAGCATCACCGGGAAGATTCCGGAACGCAACGCACCCAGTGCGGTGTTGATGACGGCTGGTGAGTTTGTCATCGATAGAGCTATTCGGTCTCCTTGCTGCACACCGAGAACGCGCAGGGCACCGGCGATACGTCGCTGCGCATCCTCGCTGTCCTTCGCGGTCAGCAGATCGAAAGCACCCACGTGCCGTCAGAACCGGTAGATGTGATGACGAATTTCGAATTCGACATCCTGCGCCGCGAATACTTCGGCCTCACTTCGTCGAATCTTCATGTAGCAGCGAGCCAGCAGGTCGTTCATGGCGGGCAGAATCACCGGGCTTGCCTCGAGGTGATCCAGCGCGGCGGTCATCGAGGTGGGCAGCAGACGAATCTTGCACGCCTCCCATTCCTGCGGGGTCAATCGGGCGGGATCATGTTCGGCTGGCAGGCCTGGCTCGAGTTCGCGACTGATCCCGTCAAGGCCGCATAGGAGCAGCGAGCCGAGTGACAGGTACGGATTCGCACTGGCATCAGACACCTTGTACTCGATGTTGAACGACTCTTCCTCACGCTGGTAGTACGGCGAGGCAACACGTACAGCACATTCGCGGTTGTCATAACCCCAAGCGGTGGTGTTCGACGCCCACGAACTCGGCTGCAACCGGCGGTAGGAGTTTGCCGATGGTGCAGTCATGGCAACCAAGGCGGGCAGATTCTCCGTCACGCCGGCGATGAAGTGCCGTCCCACCTGCGACATTCCGCGATCACCGGCGGGATCGTAGAGAAGGTTGCGACCCTGGTCATCCCACAGGCTGAGGTGGATGTGTGCACCACTGCCGATCTGATCGGGGAATGGCTTAGGTGCGAATGATGCGATCAGGCCGTGGTTGGCGATGACACCACGGACAGTGTCGCGGTACTTCATCTGATTGTCTGCTGCACCAAGGGCATCGGTGTAGCGGATTGC
>CAXBQZ010000025.1:0-36126 GCA_963978055.1 uncultured bacterium | reverse complement strand
GATCAGAACAGCGATCGAGCCAATCGCCTCGAAACTGGACATCGCCTGATGAACTGCTCCACCCGACGGCTCCTCACCATGCCCTCCTGACTCACCGGCCGCCAGGATCTGGTGAATTCGAAGTGGGATGTAGAGCCCGGCAAACAGTGAGATGAGTCCGAGTGTCAGCGCGAGTGCGATCTTGCCGCGCACAGGTGCCAAGAACGGCTTGAGGAATGAGTACAGCTCAAGGCCAGCGGCGGTCCGCCCCATCGAGCCAACCGAGGGCAGATGTGGTGAGTCCTCAGAGCTCATTGGCTCTGCGTCCACAGCCACCTCCCTCGCCAACACTGCGCATCGAACACGGCAGCAATCCATGACTGCCGTCCCCATGGTAGACCGTCGCAGTGCACCCACCTGCTACGCCGAGCGGGTGACCGCAGCAAGCGAATGCCGTGAAACCTTGAGCGCAGGTTTAGGTGCGCACGAGCGAGACCGGGGTCCCATGACATAAACAGAGGAATGAGGCTGGTGACTCACGTCAGCCTCAGGTCAACAGATGCGCGGAGATAGGAAAGGGTGGGTACTTCATGGCAATACCATCGCTGCCCTCTCGTTGGTCGTCCCTGACCGCCCGCTTAGCAATTCTGATCGCAGCACTGCTGGCCCTGAGCGCGATCGTCACCACCGCGTATTCTGCCTACACCGCTCATCGAAGTGCGTCCGTAAGCTCTGAGCTGGCGATGCAGAAGGCACTGGAGTCAACCTCACTTCTGATCCACCAGTCCAACGATGAGGAACAGGCCTTCAAGTCCACGGCGCTATCTGATCGAGCAGCTCACCTCAAGGATGTCAGCGCCCCCATCATCGAGGCACTCAAGAATTTCGACGCACAGGTGCAGTCCGGGACGATCTCAAAGGCTGCCGCGCAGTCAGCAGCACTCACCATGATGCGCTCAATTCGCTACGGCAACAACGACTACTTCTTCACGTACAACAACAAGGGTGTCGCAATCGCACACCCCGATAAGAAGTTTGACGGCAAGAACCTGTGGGACGTACGAGATGCAGACGGCAACTACGTCGTTCGTGAGCTGCTGAAACTGTCCGAGACCAAAGGCTCTGGCTACCTGCTCTACAAGTGGCCGCGCCTCAACGCGACGGCCGCCGCCCCCGGGCTCAGCGCGATGCCTTCGGGTGGATATTCCGCACCGAAGCTTGCCTACGTTTACAACTTCGCACCCTGGGACTGGACGATCGGAACGGGCGTTTACCTCGACGATATCGATCAGGCGGTGAACGCAAAGCGCGCCAAGGATGCCGACGGTCTTCGGCAGTCCTTCACCGAATTGGATATCGCCAATCGTGGGCTGATCTTTGTGCTCGACAAGGACGGAAAGGTTGCGATCGCACCTGCCAATCGCGACCTCAAGGAGTTGGACACCTCGGCCTGGGGCAAGACGTTGGAGCAGACAGCCCTGAAGAATGCACCCACCTCGGACGGGCCAATCAACCATCTGATCGCCGAGAGCAATCTGTCGGGCAGCCCGGAATCCTGGCAGTTCGATATCGCCAAGATTCCGAGTCGGGATTGGACGCTGGTGGCTGCGGTACCCGATGCAGAGATCCAGGCACCCGGTAACTCGCTCGCCCTGAAGCAGGCGCTGCTCAGCCTTCTGGTTCTCGCACTTGGTATCGGCATCGGCCTCTTGACGAGTCGACGAATCGTGCGACCTGTCGAGCAGCTCACTGCAGCTGCTCGGGATCTACAGGAAGAGCGTTTCAATCCCGCGAGTCTGGACGAGGTGGCGGCGCGGACCGACGAGGTCGGCGTTCTGGCTCAGACCTTCCAACGGATGGGTACAGAGTTGGTCGAGCGCGAACGTAAATTGCGCGAGCAGGTTCGAAAGCTCACTGTCATGATCGACCGCAAGAAGGTCGAAGAGGAAGCCAGTGCCATCACAGACACCGACTACTTCAAGAGTCTTGCGGAGAAGGCGAGTCAGATTCGCAAGGAGAATGCTGACGCCAAGCTCTAACCCGGTCCGAGAAGACATGGAACAGCCGATGCATCCCAATGCCCAGAACGTCTCGACAACCCTGTCCACCCTCGGCGTCGCGGGTGAGGTACGTGAGCTCGAGGACGCTGCTCGAACCGCTCAGGAGGCAGCAGCCCTTCTCGGCATTGAGGTCGGCGCAGTCTGCAACTCACTGATCTTCGACGCCGATGGTGAGCCCCTTCTGGTCCTCACCTCTGGCTCTCATCGAGCCGACACGACCATCCTGGCCGCATTGATCAACGCCAACCAGGTGAAGCGTGCGACCCCAGACTTTGTGCGCGAGGCAACCGGTCAACCCATCGGCGGGGTCTCCCCCGTTGGCCACCCACGTCCGATCCGCACCATCATCGACCTCACCTTGAATGACTATGACGTCGTCTGGGCGGCCGGAGGTCACCCTCACTATGTTTTCCCCACGAGCTTCGATGAGCTGGTGCGCATCACCGAAGGGGTCAGCGCCATCGTCTCAGGTTGAGGAACCCAGAGCCGCAGATGCTCCGCCTGCCACATGCTCCTGTGCATGACTGATCGCCTCGGGGGTTGTGGCGAAGATGTGCTGCTCATGAGCCAGTTCGGCGTACACACCACATCGAGCGAAGATTGGGTCATGCTCCCCCTTGACGCCAGAGAGCAATACGGTGACTCCACGGTCCTCAAGGCTCTTAACGGTGTCTGCAAGAAGGCGAGCACCGGTTGCATCAAGGCTCTTGATCCTGGACAGGCGCAGAATCACCACCTGACAGTCACGAACCTGCGTCACCCCCAGAAGGAAGTCGTGGGCAGCGCCGAAAAACAGTGGGCCATCCAGGCGATAGGCGACCACATGCTCACGCAGCAGATCGAGCTCCTCATCACTGTGGTCAGCGGAATCGACAGCAACCTCCTGCGCCTGCGCTGACTGGGCAAGTTGACGAAGGGCCAGGATTCCCGCCACAACGAGACCAGCAATGACAGCCGTAACCAGATCGAACATAACAGTGGTGACCGCGGTGACGACGAGGATCAAGGCGTCCCCTCGGGTGGCACGCGCAATGGACATGATCCGGGATCGATCGACCATGGTGATCACGGTCGCCAGAAGCACGCCGGCTAACGCGGCCAGTGGAATATGACCCACGAGAGGTGCCGCGCACAGGATTACCCCCAGAAGAGCCAGGGACTGGGTGATTGCACCGAGTCGAGATCTGGCCCCGCTTCTGACGTTCACGGCCGTTCGAGCGATCGCCGCGGTGGCCGGTACTCCGCCGAAGAGTGGTGTGACGACATTGGCCAGACCCTGACCGAAGAGTTCGCGGTTGGGGTCATGTCTTTCACCGACCGTCATGCCGTCAGCGACCGTCGCGGAGAGCAGACTCTCAAGTGCCGCAAGCGCTGCTACCGCAATGGCTGGAATGATCAGATTCGACAACTGACCCACCAGGGCATGTGGCAGTTCAGGCCGTGGAAGTCCCGCAGGAATCGGACCTATCAACGGCACCTGGACGCCAATAGCGACGACGGCTGCGCTCACAATCACAACGGCAGCAAGGGACACTGGCATCCCCGGGCGGAGCCTCGCGGCTAGCAGCATCGATCCGGCGATGATGATGGCGATGATGAGCGGTGCCAACTGCGGATCCGCCCACCAGAGTTGCACCGCCGAAAGTGCCATCGGCAATACCTTGGTTCCACTCACGTGAACACCCAGAGCTGACGGGATCTGCTGCAGGCCAATGATCACGGCGATGCCGAGAGTGAAGCCCTCGATAACCGGAAGGGGGACGTACCGCATATAGCGTCCCAGCCCTAGGACCGACACCGCGATAAGAATGAGCCCAGCCAGAACCCCGACGATGAGAACCCCGTCAGCGCCGACGGCCGCCACGATCGGAAGGAGAACTACCGTCATCGCACCCGTCGGTCCGCTGATCTGCAGATTGCTGCCCCCGAAAATGGCCGCAATGAGTCCAGCAACCACGGCCGTGACCAGTCCGGCCCCGGCACCCAGACCTGATGCCACACCGAAGGCAAGTGCGAGCGGAAGTGCCACCACCGCAACAGTTATTCCCGCAAGGATGTCTCTGCGAGGATGACGTTGCATCGCCTGATAGTCACTGCCGGTCGGTAGCAGCTCACGCAACCGGCGTACCGCCGTCATCCACACCGACTCCGTCGATCTGGATTCCTGTGTCAGCACTGACGTCACGACGTTGTCAGCCAATCTCCGCGCAGTTCCGAGCGCAGGTCAATCTGGTCGCTGACGACATCTGACAGGATCGCTCGAGCCGCGAGTAATAGATCTCGGATCTCGGGGACCGCGACGCTGTAGTAGACCTGTCCGTCCCGTCTGTCTTGACGTACCAAGCCTGCCCGACGGAGCACACCAAGCTGATGAGACAGATTGCTTGGCTCAATGGGAATCTCGGCCAGTAGTTCATGAACGGCATAGTCCCGCGTGCACAGCAACTCGAGAGTGCGAATCCTCGCGGGGTGGCCCAGATTGCGGAAGAACTCAGCCTTGATCTCGTAGAGCGGTCGTCTCATTCTGACCTCCTCCCGCAAACTTTAACATGTGAAGAAATATTCAAATGGAATTCAGGACTCTCATGCGCCCGATCGGGTGAGGACAAGTCATGGGACGATGCCGGTGCTATGAACGATCCTTTGGGCGAGCGCACCATGCCGTACGCAGCGGTCAATCGCGCCGGCGCGTCAGAATCGATTCCTGCCGTGGTCTGCCTGGACGTGTTCGGCGTCTCTGGTCCGGCAATCGCTGCAGCCCTTGGACGGATGAGCATCGATCGGAATCTCGTACGACGACTTCCCGGCGTCAGTTTCGCCAAGTTGCTGGGTACTGGATCCGGTCGCACCTTCACCACTCGTGACGCCGATCCGGGCCACTGGGCGATTCTGAGCTGCTGGACTCACCCCGGAGGTCCGGCGAGCTTCCTGAACTCGGGACCCTTCCGTGCGTGGTCACGACTGGCCGATGAGCACGCCCGATTCGTCATGCTTCCTCTTGCCGCACGAGGTTCGTGGTCAGGGCGACAGCCCTTTGGAGATCCCCTGTCCCACCGATGGGACGGACCGGTAGCTGCGATCACCCGAGCAAGGATCAAGCCGCAGCACTGGCGAACCTTCTGGGCTTCTGTACCAGCCGTGAGTCACGACCTGCACGAGGTTGACGGCCTGCGCCTGGCCATGGGAATCGGAGAAGCCCCGGTAGGTCTGCAGGGCACGTTCAGTACCTGGTCAACGGGGCTGGCCCTGAGCACCTTTGCCCATCGCCGCTCGCCACATCGAGAAGTGATGGACAAGACGCACGAGATCCAGTGGTACGCCGAGGAGTTGTTCGCCCGTTTCGCGCTGGTCGAAGCCAGCGGGATGTATCAAGGCGTGGCGGTCAACGACCAATCCGGCTTTACAGGACCGTCGAACCGGCTAGGGTTCTGACCCCATGAGTATTCGCGTATACACAGGTCCACATGCCGACCGTCGAGGTGGTGGCGGTGGAATACTTCGCTGGATTCCTTGGTTCCTTGCCGCCGCGACGATCCTCGTGCAGATCCTGTGGCCACTGTCCCATGGGTCCTCTCGCGACTCACTCACAATTCTCTCGGTTGTTCTGTTCTTCCTAACCAGTGCCAGTCACGCGCTCATCACCCGCGGACTGCTGTGGACATCTGGCTGGCTGGGGATCAGCGCGGGGATCGGCTTTGTGACCGAACTCTGCGGGGTTCACACCGGATTTCCATTCGGGATCTACACGTATGGAAACCGACTCGGTCCTTTGCTCTTTGGTGTACCACTGCTGATCCCGCTGGCCTGGTCGATGATGAGCTATCCGGCCCTGCTGGCAGCCAGACGACTGTCCAAGAGTTCCACCGGTGCAGTCGTTCTCGGCGCCCTCGCCATGGCTGGTTGGGACCTGTTCCTCGACCCCCAGATGGTGTCGGAGGGACATTGGACGTGGACGGACTCCGGACCATCACTGCCCGGGATTCACGGCATCCCCCTGCAGAACTTCGTCGGCTGGTTCTTTGTCTCCCTGCTCATGATGCTCGCCCTTGATCGACTTCCACGACGACGCAGTGATGGTGGTGCCGGTGACGGCGTACCAGCGTTGATGTTCTTGTGGACCTATGTCTCCTCGGTGGTGCTCAATGGAGTATTCGAACATCGGATGGGTGCCGCCCTGTGGGGTGCGGTGATCATGGGCTCGGTGGCCATCCCCTATGCGTACCGACTATGGATCGGTCGAGACTAGACCGGGTGGCGCAGTTCGTCACCGTGGTCGGTTCGATCGGCGCACTCGGAGCAACTGCGCACACCGTCTACAACCTGCGTCGCCTACGCACACCACCATCATCTCCGGAGCCGGTGAGTGAGCCAGTAAGCATCGTGATCCCTGCCCGCAATGAGGCTGACAACATCGGTGCCTGTGTTGCGGCTGCGCTCACATCCACGGGGCTTGAGCAGTTCGAGGTGATCGTTCTCGATGACGGGAGCACTGATCTAACTGCTCAGATCGCCGAAAACACCGCGCAGGGTGATCCACGCTTTCAACTGATCTCCGGGGGTGATGCACTGCCCGATGGATGGCTGGGCAAGAACTGGGCATGTGCGCGCCTAGGGACAGCCGCCACCGGAAGTGTCATCGCGTTCCTAGATGCCGATGTTGTCGTCCACGAAACTGGTATCGCTCGAAGCATCAATCTGATGAGATCAGCCGATCTCGACATCGTCTGCCCGTATCCGAAGCAGGTGTGTGGCAGCGTGGCCGAGCGCCTCGTTCAGCCCCTGCTGCAGTGGTCGTGGCTCACACTGCTCCCACTGGGAATTGCCGAACGATCCCCCCGTCCCGAGCTCACCGCAGGCAATGGACAGCTGTTGCTTGTCGACCATCAGGTCTACGAGCGCATCGGCGGACATGCGGCGGTTCGCGCCGAGGTGCTGGAGGACATCGCGCTGGTGCGCGCCGTCAAGGGCTCCGGTGGGCGGGGTGGCGTGGTTGACGGTACCGAGATTGCCCGCTGTCGGATGTACGACGGCACGCAGGCCCTTATCGACGGCTACACGAAGTCTCTGTGGTCCGCATTTGGTAGTCCCACCGGATCTGCAGCAACCACAGGACTTCTCAACCTTCTGTACGTCGTCCCCCCAGTCGCTGTCGTCCTTAGTCAGAGCAGGACGACCAAAGTTTGGGGGGCGATTGGCTACTCGGCGGGCGTCGCTGGCCGCATCATGACGGCCAGACGTACCGGCGGACGAGCGATCCCCGACACCTTCGCCCATCCGATTTCGATCGGAATCTTCACGTACCTGGTTGCCGAGTCGTGGCGACGGCGTCGCGATGGCAGCCTGTCATGGCGAGGCCGTGCCCTGCCGTAACCCCGGCCCTCCCCTAGGCTCTTCACGTGGCACGAGTGGTAGTGATCGGCGCGGGCATGGGCGGCATGGCCGTTGCCGCGCGCCTGTCCGTCAAGAAGCATGACGTCACGATCATGGAGCAGTCCCACACCTACGGTGGCAAGCTCGGAACGGTTGAACGAGATGGCTTCGTCTTCGACACCGGCCCCTCACTCCTGACGATCCCGGCGGTCTATCGCGACCTGTTCAACAAGACAGGGACACCACTTGAGAAGTCCTTGGAGCTGATCGATCTGGATCCAGCCTTCGGCTACCACTTCAGCGATGGCACAGCACTGGACATGCCGGGCTTCGGGGTTGGGCGCTGTGCCACGGCAATGCAGGATGTCTTCGGCGGCAGTGCCGGTCAGGATTGGCGGGACTTCAGCGCCCGCGCCGCTGATATCTGGCAGATCACCCGCCGTCCGGTCCTTGAGTCACCGCTCTCGGGTATGCGTGACCTCATGCCGCTGGCCCGGGATTTCGCCGCGATAAAAACCGTGGCACCGTTTACGTCATTGCGTTCCATCGCCGCGGAGTACCTCAAGGATCCGCGTCAGCGAACACTCGTAGACCGCTACGCCACCTATGCAGGATCGGATCCACGAAAGGCCCCGGCGGCCCTGACAACAGTTCCCTACGTTGAGCAGACATTTGGGGCCTACCACGTTCAGGGTGGAATCCGACGACTGGCTGACGCACTGTACACACGGCTGCTCGAGCGAGGTGTCGACGTGCGATTCAACACCGATGTGGTCAAGGTGGAGATCAAGGACGGCAGGGCGGCCGGTGTGCACCTGGCCGATGGATCAGTTCTTGCCGCAGACATCGTCGTTTCCAACGCTGACGCACGTCATCTTTATGCCGACCTTGTGCAGGATCCGCGTGGCACCTCGGCGCTCAGCAAACTGCAGAAGGCCACCCCATCACTGTCGGGGTTCGTACTGCTGGTGGCCGCACGTGGACGTACCCCGGGCATTCGTCATCACAATGTCTGGTTTCCCTCGAACTACGACGATGAGTTCGACTCCATCTTCGGAACCAATCCCAGACCCGTGCCAGATCCCACCATCTATGCCTGTGTGCCCGACGACCCGATGATGCGCCCTGATGACGACCATGAATCGTGGTTCATCCTTGTCAACGCTCCTCGGCACAGCGCATCCGGCGAGAGGGGCTGTGTCGACTGGGATACACCGGGGCTGGCTGATCAGTATCGAGAGCGGATCTTCGACGTGCTTGCCGATCGTGGAGTCGACCTACGTCAACGCGCGCTCTGGTCCATGGTGCGCACGCCAGCTGATCTGGAGCGTGCGACTCGCGCACCCGGTGGATCGATCTACGGCACGTCCAGCAATGGCGCACGCGCAGCATTCCTGCGCCCGGCCAACATTTCACCGATCCCCGGTCTTTATCTGGTTGGAGGTTCGGCCCATCCCGGCGGAGGTCTGCCACTCGTGGGCATGTCAGCCGAGATCGTCGCCAACGTCATCGGTCGTGACGGTGAGACGAGTCAACGCACATAGGCACTCACCGGGATGCGTGTGCGACCCCACGAGTGGGACAACTAGCCCGTGACCACAAATTGCTGGCGTCGAAGCGCAAGGACCAGTGCGACAATCCAGCCCACGATGGTCCAGCCGAACAGGAGATTGATCCAGAAGACGGACCAATGCCGAACATCGCGCACACAGGCAATCGCCCACGGGAGCATGTAGCCCGCGGTAACGATGGCGATAATCACCGCCACAACCTTGGTTGTGGTCCAAGAACGATTCGCCGGTTCAATCTGCACATTGCTCATGGAATGACTCTACGCCTGCCCAGACCTTGAGGCGTGGCGGCCGTCTCTCGGGTCCAGTGGTCGTCGACCTTCAACCGGCTGTGTGGAGATCATCGATCCATTGAACGGTCGCAGGTGTTTCCTCGATCTCCAGATCATCGAGATTCACCACCACGGGCTCCTGACCCGACCGAACCAGGACGCACGACAGTGTCTGATCTGAACTCGCATTGATCTCCTGATGGGGCACATACGGTGGCACGTGAATGAAGTCACCAGGGCCGGCCTCGGCGATGAACTCCAGACGCTCCCCCCACCGCATCTGCGCATGTCCGCTCACGACATAAATGACGCTCTCCACCGGACCATGGTGGTGGGCACCGGTCGCGGCACCGGGGTGAATATCGACCGTACCCGCCCACAGAAACTCAGCACCATGCCGGGCAGCCGTGATTGCTGCCGCTCGATTCATCCCGAGTGTCTGCGCAGTATTCGAGTCCAGATCACCGGCGCGCACAACGTGCACGCCGCGAGTTCGCCAGTCCATCCGGGGATCGGCCCCGCCAGGCTCAGATGTCATGGATCCACAATGCCGCATGGACCCATCCGGATCCACTGCACCTCACCAGTGTCAGTGAAGTCGACGCCGGGCCACCCACAGAAACTGTGCAAGGCCCACAGTGCAGATGAGCAGCAGGACACCAGCTCCGGCCGTCGACCACAGGTTCGATACGTCTGGGTAGACCCCGGCGGCCAGAAGGAACATCGCGACCACGGCCACTCGGGTTGGTCGTTCACCGATGCTGATGATTCCGACGTCATCCATCCCGATCGCGAGCGCCCTGGCCCTGGCGTACTCGAGCAGGAAGATTGCAGTTCCCGCGAACACACAGAGCCATCCCGGTGCGCCTGCGATTGACAGGGCCAGCAGATAGAGCACGTCACTCACGCGGTCAACGAGGGAGTCAAGCAGGGCACCCCATCGTGACGTCCGATCGGTGAGCACTGCGACTGCACCATCAAGTGAGTCGAACACTCCGGAAATGGCCGTGACCACGGCCGCCACGATCACCAGAGCGGGACCGAGGTGAACGGTACCCAGATGAACCAAGATCACGACGAGCGCGGCCACCAGGCCACCGACCAGGGTGAGCACATCGGGATGGATCCGCAGCGCTGCCAGGGGCCGCGCACATATGTAGATCAGGGTGAGCCATCCCTTCACCATGGGAGAGGCGTCAGGGCGTACACCACCGTGCAGGGCAGACCAGCGATCGAAGTACTCCGATCGCGTCGGAACAGACATCAGACGGCAGGCCCCAGAGCCCAGGTGACCGTCACGATGGCACTGATGGTCCCCTCACCGGCATCAATCGGCATTCCGCCTGAGGAATCAGCAGCCATGGCCACCATGCGTCCCCGCGGAAGCGCTACCGGTCCAGCACCCTCGGTGATATGACGAACCTCGCCCAATGACTGCCCGGACAAACCGGCAAACTGTTCTGCCTTCGCTCGCGCGTTGGCAAAGGCCGCGTCACGTGCTGTCGCTTGTAATGAGGCGGAATCGCGATGAGTGAACTCGATCCCATCCACCCGAGCCCCATCACCTCCGGCCTCCACTGTTGACACGAGGAGTGAACCGATACTGGTCAACTCTGTCACCTTCACCGAAAGCCCGAGCGTGGCCTCATATGCAACGACTGTTGGCCACGGATCATGCACAGGTGACAGCGACACCGTCGTCGTGGAGAGCGCTGCCTCGTCAATGCCCGAACGCAGTGCCACCTCACGCATCGCTGCCATGGCATACGTCGCACGAGCAGTGGCATCACCCGGGTTCGCCGCTCGCGCGACCGCTGCCAGCCGCAGCAAACCCTGATCGTAGGTACCACTTGCTGCGCCGTAACCGGTCACTGTCACTGATCTGCCCATAGTTGAATCCTGCCTCACTGATCGGGCCTTCGCCCCGCAAACAGCCCTCACCAGTGCCGAATTCCCCTGAAGGCCGTAGATTGTCACCTCGTGGGATCACTTACCGCTGGCAATTCCCCCTTGGACGCCGAGGAGCTTCGAGTGCGCGTTCAGCGCCGCCTTGATGAGTTCCTCGCCCAGCAGGTGCCGCTCCTTGCGGACGTCAGTACGGATTTGGAACCCCTCGTCCAGGCCATTACCGAGCTTCTCCGCGGTGGTAAGCGTCTGCGGCCTGCGTTCTGCTATTGGGGCTGGCGAGGTGCTGGTGGGCAGAACAGTGAGGCAGCAATCTCCGCCGCAACCGCCCTCGAACTTCTCCAGGCCTGCGCACTGATCCATGACGATGTCATGGATGGATCGGATACCCGTCGCGGACTACCTGCCGCCCACCGTCGTTTTGCCACCCTGCATCGTGGCAGCGGTTGGCTGGGCTCACCAGAGGGGTTCGGCGTGGGGGCCGCCATTCTGCTCGGCGACCTGTGTCTGTCGTGGGCTGACGAACTCCTCATGACCTGTGGCCTGTCGGCTGAGCAGGTCCTTCGGGGAAAGCCTGTCTACGACATCATGCGAACAGAACTCATGGCCGGACAGTACCTTGACCTGCTCGAGCAGGCCATGGGCGGTGGTTCAGCTGAGCGAGCCATGCGCGTGGTTCGTTACAAGTCAGCCAAGTACACAATCGAGCGACCTCTGCACCTGGGTGCTGCGCTCGCCGGGGCGCCCGATGAGGTTCACGTGGCTTACTCGGGCTATGGACTGCCCCTGGGTGAGGCGTTTCAACTTCGCGATGATGTTCTGGGCGTCTTCGGTGACCCAGCACAGACCGGTAAGCCTGCCGGTGATGATCTGCGTGAAGGCAAGCGCACCGTCCTGATCGCCACTGCACTGGAATCGGCCTCTGCGGCACAGCAGGTGGTCATTCGCCAACATCTGGGAGATCCCGCACTTGACGCATCGGGGGTCGAAGCTCTTCGCGAGGTGATCACCGATACCGGTGCCCTCACCCATGTTGAAGCCCTCATCGACGCACTGCTCGCTGAGGCACTCCAATCACTTGACCGCGTGGATCTGGACGAACCCGCTCGAGAGGTCCTGACTGGGTTGGCCCATGCGGCCACATCAAGATCGCTGTAGGCGCATTTCAACAGGCCGACTCTGACCGCTCTCCCTAGTCTTGTCACATGGGCTTTCTGGGACGTTCACCTCGCACCGTCAAAGGTCGCACTGATGATGTTGTGATTGTCGGGGCGGGTCTGGCCGGCCTTTCCTGCGCGCTGCGTCTGGCCGGAGCCGGTCGCAACGTCACCATCCTCGAGCGCGAGTCTGTTCCAGGTGGACGTGCAGGCGTCATCGATGACAGAGGCTATCGGTTCGACACCGGACCAACCGTGCTGACGATGCCCGATCTCATCCACGACGCATTCGCCTCAGTGAACGAGGATATGAACGACTGGCTCGATCTCATGCCCGTGGAGCCTCTCTACCGAGCGTTCTACCCTGATGGCTCACAGCTCGATGTGCACTCGGATGTGGATGCGATGGCCGAGGAGATCGCTACCGTCATCTCCCCCCAAGAGGCCCAGGGTTACCGAAAGTACGTCGACTTCGTCTCCTCGCTTTACCAATATGAGATGCGCGACTTCATAGATACCAACATCGACACTCCACTGGATCTACTCACCCAGAACCTGGCCAAACTTGTCGCGATTGGTGGGTTCCGCAAACTCGCACCGAAAGTGCGGCAGTACCTCAGTGATCCCCGGACTGAGCGACTCTTCAGCTTTCAGGCCATGTACGCCGGCCTCTCACCACAGGATGCGCTGGCCATCTACGCGATCATCGCCTACATGGACTCGGTAGCGGGGGTCTACTTCCCCAAGGGTGGGATGCACGCCCTACCCGAGGCAATGGCTGCAGCGGCACAGAAGCATGGTGTGCAGATCCACTACGGCACCGAAGTAACCGACGTCGAGATGAATGGTGACCGAGCAGTTGGAGTGCTAACAGCCGCCGGTGAGCGCTACGGCGCCGATGTGGTCGTGCTGAATCCCGATCTTCCCGTCGCCTACCGCCAACTCCTTGGCCGTGAGCCGTGGAATGTCCGACGTCTCACGTACTCACCCTCCTGCTTCCTGCTGCTTGCCGGCTCCTCGGCCACATACAGCAAGACAGCACATCACAACATTCATTTTGGACGGTCCTGGGACAAGGTATTCAAGGAACTGATCGATGACCGCACACTCATGAGTGATCCGAGCATCCTGGTCACCAATCCCACGCACTCCGACCCTGAGCTTGCACCAGACGGCAAGCAGATTTACTACGTGCTGTTCCCAACCCCGAATCTGGACGCCAACATCGACTGGCGATTGATGGGGCCGACGTATCGCGATGAGGTCGTCGCAACCCTTGAGCAGCGGGGATACATCGCTTTTGGCGACAGCATCGAACTCGAGCACGTCACGACCCCGCTGGACTGGGCAGCACGCGGAATGGAAAGAGGTGCTCCGTTCGCGTCAGCCCACTCCTTCATCCAGACTGGTCCCTTCCGGCCGGCAAACCTGTTTGGCGAGAATGTCGTGTTCACCGGATCCGGAACCCAGCCCGGTGTCGGAGTTCCCATGGTCCTGGTATCTGGTCGGCTTGCCGCCGAGCGAATCACCGGAGTCGACCGTTCGTACGCCCCCACCTACCTCCATTGATCGAACTGTGATCAACATGCGGCCATGATTCACTGAGATCAGCCTCTTTTCATCACGATGTTCACGCTGGGGCGAGTACCCTAGGACGGTGGCGTCCGCAGAGCCGGTTGATGACGGGTATCAAGATCCCGATTCACGTATTGCCTTCACTCTGCGCTACGCCGTTCCTGGACTCATAGCCAGCACGGTGATCGCTCTGGGCGCGTTGGGCGTTGGTTGGCTGCCAATCTACGGTCTGGTTGACGTGCCGTTCGTACACGCACTCCGCACCACGGACATCGGCATGGTCCTATCGCGGATCAGCATCATCCTTGGCGGGGCACTTCTTCTCCAAGCGTGGCTTGTTCTCGGATCAGATGTACTTGCTGGACATCTGCGTGATGTTCGCAGGCTCTGGGGCGTTCTCGCGATCTGGATCGCACCACTGGTCTTTGCTCCACCGCTGTTCAGTCGCGATGTGTACTCCTATTACGCTCAGGGCAAACTCGTACTCAAGGGGGTCGACCCGTACACCCACGGAGTTGACTCGATCCCGGGGTGGTTCCGTGACGGAGTTGACCCCATGTGGAGTCAGGTGCCCACCCCGTACGGGCCCGTATTCCTCGGAATCTCGCGTGCAATCGCACAGGTAATCAGTGATCCCTACGTAGCCGCTATCGCGTTCCGACTGGTGGCGATCGCGGGAGTTGCTCTGCTCGCCTACTACATCCCCCGTCTGGCGTTCCTCAACGGCATCGACGCTTCGAAGGCTCTCTGGCTCGGAGTCATGAATCCCCTCATTCTGATGAACTTCGTAGCAAGTTCGCACAACGACTCCCTCATGATCGGACTGATTGCTGCTGGCATGTGTCTTGTGATGGAGGGCAGATTCATCATCGGCATCATGACTGTCACAGCAGGAGGCATGGTCAAACCCATTGGCCTTCTAGCCCTTCCCTTCGCTGGCCTCGTGTGGGCTGGTGTTCACAGTGATCTGCCCAAGAGGTTGACTACATGGGCGAAGACAGCGGCAATAGCTGCAGTGAGTTTCGCCATCGTCTCGGCTCTTGTGGGCGTGAATCTGGGCTGGATCCACGCACTTACCACCCCTGGCACGGTACGCACATGGCTGGCTCCCTCAACCGCACTTGGCATGGCGTCGGGAGATCTCCTGCGCTGGTTCGGTCTTGGTGATCACCTCGACCTCACGGTAGGCGTCTCCCGAGCTCTCTTCGAACTGGCTGCAATCGTCCTCATTGCCCGCCTGATCATCCGACCCGAGGGACGTACCGCACTGCGCGGACTCGTTCTGGCCTTCGTCGCAGTGGTAATGCTCGGACCGGTGATCCAACCCTGGTACCTCTTGTGGGCGCTGCCGTTGTCAGCGGCCGCAGGTTTGAAACCGCGGGAACTGCGCGCCGTGTTGCTCCTGATTGCGGCGTTCACCGTCTACGGGCTTTGCGAGACCAGCGCCACCTCCGACAGTCTCATCGCATTGTCCGATGGACTCGCGATGCTCGCAGCTGCCGGCGCAGTTGCCCTCGTCGTCTCGATCTCACCTCGGGAGCGTGCGCTGTTCTTCGGCGAGCCGGCCTCCCACGGCCTACTGCCCGAGGACCGTCCCGCGTCGGCTCGCCATGATCAGCTCATCATCCGCGGACCCATGTCCGTTGTGTGAGCATCGTCTGCCTTGAGCCAACTGCGTATTGCTCGCAACCTTCACAGATCCAGAGCCTGCAGTTCGGGCCCGGACCCGCACAGCAGCACTCCACCCTTCACATCATCCTCAGCCCAGGTCCGGGCGGCAATTCGCAGGATGTCCACTGCGACTGCGAAATCTTCCGGCTTCGCCCGCGCCATCTCGCTCCAAGAGGACCACAGCACCACAAGTCCAGGGGTATCGAGCTCGAGTTCACTGAGGCACTCTTCGAGCGCATCCCAGTTCATTCCAAACCACTCGGGGAGTCCGAACACCAAAGCGCACTGCTCAAGGAAGGTTTCCTTGTCGACGACCTCAGCACCATCTATCACGATGAGCCGCCAGCCCAGCCGGTCAACAATCTCTTCAATTACGTCAAGGGGTAGATCGGTCTGGGCAACCCCCGTCAACTTCCTGATTACTGCCGACTTCGATTTCGCGCTCATGATGCCGCACCACCCGAAATGACCTCTTTGAAGGTCTTGTAGTGATCTGCTGAGTAGTACCGCTCACCAGCCGACCCAGTGACAATTCTTCGTGCTCCTCGGTCCGGTGAGCCTGGGGTCACAACCGTGTACTCGTGATAGTAGCCGTAGGCATAGGTGGGCAGTCGACGCTCGCGATTGGTGAAGACCACACCATCCTTGCGATACGGGAACGGTCCATTCGTTGCGATCAGGCGCAGAGTCGTTCGACCCTCCGGTGGCAGTTGTGCAACGGTGATGGTGGCAAGAGTTGACACTGGAGATTCTGGAGCGAGCGGGGATTGTGTCGACGTCGGCTGAGCCTGCGATGGCTGTGGTGCAGGCTCAGTGCTGACGGTTGTTGGAACTCCCGAAACAGTCGGAGCAGGAGGGGATTCGGGGTTTCCTGATCGACCACAGCCGGTCGCAAGAGTTGAGAACACCAGGGCGCTCACCACAAGCGTTATGCACCGCAGCAGCGACGAGCCTGACCGATTCCCACGTGAACTCACCCATGTATCGTCGCACGTTGCTGACGCGAGAACCTGCCGTCGATGCAAAGATCTACTCATGAGCGCACATGAACTCGATCTTGCGGGGATCACCAATCCCGCAATGCGGGGTTCCTATGAGCGCTGCCGACAACTCAATGCCGACCACGGCAAGACGTACTACCTGGCCACTCTCCTGCTTCCGGCGGCCAAGCGGCCCTACGTCCACGCCCTCTACGGATTCGCTCGTTACGCCGACGAGATCGTCGATGATCTCTCCTCCACCCTTACCGATGAACAGAAGGCACAGTGGCTCGACGGCTGGGCCGACACATTCTTCACCGATCTGGAGCGAGGTCGAAGTGACGACCCCGTCTGCATGGCTGTGGTCGACACGGTGCGTCGTTGGAACATCCCAGTGGAGTACTTCCACGCATTCATTCATTCAATGAAGATGGATCTCACCGTTACCGAGTACCAGACGTATGACGATCTCTACGAGTACGTGTACGGCTCTGCAGCGGTCATCGGGCTCCAAATGGTGCCCATCCTGGAACCCACCTGCCCCGAGGCGTTCGAACGCGCGAAGGATCTCGGAGTCGCCTTCCAACTCGCCAATTTCGTCCGCGATGTTGGCGAGGATCTGGATCGAGGTCGGGTTTACCTCCCCCTTGATGATCTGGCGTTATTCGGAGTCACCCGTGCAGATCTTGAACGCCGGATTCTCACCCCGCAGATTCGTGCGGCGCTGGAGTTTCAGATCGCCCGCGTGCGTCAACTGGAGGAATCATCTCGGCCCGGTATCGAGATGCTGCATCCGTCCTCACGACCCTGTATCGACGCAGCCCGCATCCTCTACTGCGGCATCGTTGACGCAGTAGAGCAGATCGACTACCAGGTATTCACCGAGCGGGCCAGCGTCTCAACTCCGCGCCGATTAACCGTGGCACTGCCCGCTTTGGGTCGTGCAGTCGTGGCCAGACGCCGATTCGGTGCCGGCCACGCGCAGGGGTTATTCCCCACCGGATCCTGAACCACGACCTCGGACTGACCCGGGAAACGGGATGCGCGGCGGCCCCGAGTATGGGGTGCGCTGCACTCCCAGACGCCCCCAGAAGACCCACAGAGACATAGCCAGAACGACGAGGGCAAACCCGAAAAGCAGGTCCTCGATTGGCGCGAACACCAGCCGCCCATCACCGATAAACGGCGGTGGAGTGCCTACCGGCGTAGATGATCCGATGATGGCCGATCCGTCGTACCGGACAATCCGCAGGCCGGTCAGAATGCCGTTGGTGACAAGTTGGAAGAAGAAGATGATGGCGTATGCGGTCCAGAAGGCGCGCCTACGGACCAGACGGGTACGCAGAACCCACAGATCAATCGCGATCGCCACAATGACGCCGAGAATGGCCAGCTCCGTGTACGTCATTGATCACTCACCCGACGTCCGTCGACGATCTCCCCAGCAGGTTCATCACCAATCGGCCATCGCTTCACTGATCGAACCGCCTCGAGAGTGAGAATCGCTGCTATCGGCACGACGATGAAGAAGAGAACCTCGTCCAGGGGAAGGCCGCCCGGGAGGACGACCCCGGTGACGTACGTCCAGTCAAAGGTCCAGTGATTGTGGCCAATGGCATAGAGATCCCACAGCGAGAAGATGACCACAACCGGTGCGACCGCCAGGAGTAGACGTCTCCATTTGGAATAAACCCGGGTGCGCAGAACCAGCTCAAGCCAGCCGCTTCCCACGAGGATGAACGCGAGCACCGCAACATACGCAAGATGGCTCAACGACTCAACCCTCTATCCGGTAGCCCACGCGATCAACCCCGACAAACGTCTGATGCACACATCCTGCCCTCGTTGTATCAGCAACACAATCGGACAAATCGGCGCGCCAGCCGCACCTTTGGACATGTGCTACGTAGACTCGACAATGTGGAGACATCTGCCAAAACCAAGATCGCTGACCCGTTGGTGGGTCAGATTCTTGATGGCCGATACCGCATCGAGGAGCGCATAGCCCGCGGGGGCATGGCCACCGTTTACTCCGCAACAGATCTGCGCTTGGACCGCTACGTCGCCATCAAGGTGATGCACGCATCCTTGGCCGAAGACAGTGCGTTCGTCTCACGATTCGTCCGCGAGGCCAAGGCTGCAGCGCGTCTGACCGACCCGCATGTAGTTGCTGTCTACGATCAGGGCGAGGACCACGGACTCATCTATCTGGTGATGGAGTATGTTCCCGGTCGAACGGTCCGAGATGTCCTTCGGGAGTACGGGCGGCTGAGCCCTGAGCAGGCTCTCACCATCCTGGATCCCGTACTTCAGGCCCTCGAGGCAGCCCACAACGCAGGTTTCGTCCACCGTGATGTGAAGCCGGAGAATGTGCTGCTCACCGACGATGGCAGAGTGAAGGTGGCCGACTTCGGCCTGGCCCGTGCCATCACCGCGGGTACCGCCACCGCAGCTACCCAGGGGCTACTGATTGGCACGGTGGCCTACCTGTCGCCAGAACAGGTGCAGCGCGGAATCGCCGACGCCCGAAGCGACGTTTACGGCGCTGGAATCCTTCTGTACGAGATGATCACGGGCTCCGTCCCCTTCGCTGGTGAGACTCCCCTGGCGGTCGCCTACCAGCATGTGAATGCTGTCGTCCCCATCCCGTCGACGGTGCGTCCCGGCAATCCAGCTGAGGTTGATGCACTTGTTGCTCGAGCCACCGAGCGAGATCCCGATCGGCGCTACCCGGACGCTCCGGCCTTCCTGGCTGATGTACGTCGGATCCGTGCCCAGCTTCCAGCGCCTCGACCATTCGGAGCTGGACAGGCACATGCTTCTACCTTGGTCGTACCGCTCGCAGGGATGCCAACCGGACCCATTGTTCACAGCTCACTGGACGCACCACCAAAGCCTGCTCCAACTCGACGCAGGAAACGCAAGGGACTCATCGCCCTTGTTGTGTTTGCGATCATCGCTGCCCTCGTCGCTGGAACTGCGTGGTTCCTTGGCGTCGGCAAGAAGGTCACCGTGCCGACGCTTACGGGTCTCACCCCCAGTGCGGCAGAGGCGAAGCTCAAACCACTTGATCTGACGCTCACAATCAGCGGCCAGCAGTTCAGCGAGACTGTAGCCACGGGGTACATCATCTCGACCAATCCAACATCGGGTGTCGATGTACGTGATGGCTCCTCGATCAGCGCCATCGTCTCCAAGGGTCTTGAACGCTATGCGATCCCGCAGGTGGCGGGTATGTCGGTGGCAGATGCCACAACAGCAATCGAGGACAGTTCCCTGACTGTTGGCGGCCAGACCAGCGCCTACGACGAGAAGATCCCCAAGGGCAAGGTGGTGGGTACAAACCCAGCTGCCAACCAGAAGCTGAAGCGGGATCAGCAGGTCACCCTCATCATCTCCAAGGGACCCGCCCCGGTACCCGTACCGAACCTGGTGGGCCGATCACTCTCGAGTGCTGAGAAATCGCTCATCAAGCTTGGTTTGACCTATACCGTCACTCGGGCCTTCTCCACCACGGTTCCTTCGGGTCATGTGATCTCCACGGACCCGAAGGCAGGCAACGACGTGAACAAGGGCGATTCCATTGCCCTTGTTGTCAGCAAAGGACCCCCGCTCATCACAGTGCCTGACCTCTACAAGACCTCCGAGGCGGATGCCCGAGCAACGTTGACCGGGCTCGGTTTCAAGGTGACGGTCACCTACCCACTCGGGATTGCACCATTTGGCCGCGTGGTCAGGCAGTCAGAACCGGTGGGAACCCAACTGCCGTACGGGACCAACATCAGCATCGACGTGGTCTGACGACACGTCCACAGGCTCCGCCCTCAGAGGCGTGAACCCAGAAGGCCCGTGATTACCTCGCTCGCGCGATCTATATCTGCGTCATTCAGGTCTAGATGAGTCACGAGCCGAACGAATGTGGGACCCAGAGCAGATATCAGCACTCCCTGCTCGCGAGCGGAGCCAGCGAGCTCTGCGGCCGTCCAACCGGTACCGGCCACCTCGAGCACCACCATGTTCGTCTGGACCGTATCGAGGTCGACAATTCCCGGTGCCACGGATGCAATTTCCTGTCCGAGCCGACCAGCGCGCACATGATCCTGAGCGAGGCGGTCGATGTTGTGATCAAGTGCGTAGAGGCCAGCCGCGGCCAGAACCCCAGCCTGACGCATACCGCCGCCATATCGCTTACGCCATACCCGCGCACCGGCGATCCGCTCGGCCGTCGAGACGAGCACTGAGCCGACGGGCGCACCAAGTCCCTTGCTCAAACAGACAGAGATGGTGTCAGCGGTTGTTCCGTACTCACGAAGAGACACCCCTGTTGCCACATGTGCGTTCCACAGACGAGCACCATCGAGATGAACGAAAAGTCCTGTGGTGCTGGCAAGTTCCTTCACCGCGTGCATCTGTTCGATGGGCTGAATCGTCCCACCACCGAAGTTGTGCGTGTTCTCAATAGCAATCGCAGTCGTGGACACCAAATGTGGGCCGCCGTTAGGACGGATGAAAGCTGCAATCTGGTCAACATCAATCACACCACGGGCGGTCTGCCATGTTCGCGTCGTGATCCCGCTGAAGACGGCGGCCGCACCCAACTCGGCGCGAACGATATGGGCCTGGACGTCGCAAACGACCTCCTCACCCGGCTTGACAAGCATCCGCAAACCAAGCTGATTGGCCATAGATCCGGTGGGGGTGAACAGTCCAGCCTCGTGACCGAACATATCCGCCACCCGCTGCTCGATCTCATTGAGAGTTGGGTCCTCCCCATAGACATCGTCACCAACGATGCTGGCAGCAATGGCCTCGCGCATGGCAGCACTTGGTCGGGTTACGGTGTCACTTCGAAGGTCCACAACAGTCATGGGCACAGCCTATTGGTCAAGCCGACACCTCGCGATGGCGTCACCGTGCTCCCTCATGCTGAAGCAACGCGGACTTCACATCCAGACCGTAGGCGTAACCTCCGAGGGACCCATCGGTACGAACAATTCGATGACACGGGACGAACGGTGCCACACGATTCGTTGCACACGCCTGTCCCGCCGCACGAACAGCCGCAGGTCGACCGGCTCGGGCGGCCAAGCCGGCGTAGGTATCGACCTCACCGGCCGGAATTGTTCGGAGTTCATCTCGAGCCTTGGCGATGAACGGGCCGCCGGGCTGGCGAACCAGCACAACATCAAGCGCGCCCAGGTCACCCGCGCGATAGGCGTCACATGCCTGAAGTACCCGTGTCATGGTTGTGGACTCCTCCACCTGGCGATGACCGCGGGCGCGCTCATCCTCGGGGAGCAACTCCAAAATGACCGATACTGGCGCAAACCCCGACGCGATCACCGCCCCATCTACCGGATCAACGATGATGCTGAGTTCACCACCGGGCAGTAAGACCGTCGCCACTTCAAGCATCGGCTCTTGCTCGACTTGTGCACGCGATGACGTCATATCGACTCCTTGGGTAGATTCCACAGGTGATGGGCCGCGTAGGCACGCCACGGACGCCAGCCCGAAGCGCGATCAAGAAGGGCACGTGGGCCCGGGTCCAACCCAACGCGTTGAGCATTCTGCTTGAGGACCAGATC
Source organism: uncultured bacterium (assembly GCA_963978055.1). Taxonomy (GTDB): domain Bacteria; phylum Actinomycetota; class Actinomycetes; order S36-B12; family CAIYMF01; genus Longivirga. The sequence continues at coordinate 13,998 of CAXBQZ010000025.1, read as the reverse complement.
AGTCTCCGGAAACGCATCGGGGTCGGCTAGCCCGCGCATTCGAAAGTAGTCGACCGTCCAGGGGCCGATGCCACGAATCCTGCGCAGTTGCTGACAGATGGTGTTCACCTCAGTGTCCCGCAGGTCAAGTTCCCCGTCGGTCACCTGCTGTGCGAGGGTCGCGATGGTCTGCGCGCGAGCTCCTGGCATCCCGCAGGCAGCGATATCGCCAACCTCCAGGGCACCCACCTGCGCGGCCGTCGGGAAGGCACTGAGTCCCTCCGGTTGCGATCCATGAGCACGGCCGACCAACCTTCCGAGAACAGTGGTTGCTCCGGCCACGGATACCTGTTGGCCAACGATCGCGCGGAGCAGAGTCTCCCACGGGTCGACAGTGGTGGGGACTCTCATCCCCGGATGCCGTGACACCAACGCGGCCAGACGAGCATCGCGTGAGAGAACGTTGTTGATCGTTTCGACGTCAGCGTCTAGGTCAAGCCATCGTCGTATTACACGGACCAATTGCCCGGTGTCACGAATATCGTTGTTCGCTCGCACGACAACATGATCATCAGTTATGCCGACATTGATTTCGCTGACGCCAGAAGACAATCGCACCGTGCGCGAATGCGTCCAGCCATGTGGGCCGCCCAGATGAGCCTCCACGCCGGGGATAGCTCGCGCGGCAAGGAACTGCCCTACAAGGTCGCGGTCGTATGGTGGCCGAAACTTCAACCGCAGGACGAGCCGCGGGTCTGCTGCCTTCATGTGAGGCACAGCCGATGTGCGCAGGGTTGATGGTGCTCCACCGAACTCGCGCTTGATCACATCGTTGAATTGTCGAAGGCTGGAAAAGCCTGAAGCAAAAGCGATCTCGGACACGGGAAGTTCTGTCTGCTCCAGCAGCAACCGGGCCGTCTGCGCACGTCGGCTCTGGGCAAGTGCCAAAGGTCCAACTCCGACATCGGCAACCAGAGTACGATGCAGATGCCGTTCACTCACATGCAGGGCAGCGGCAAGGCCAGCAACTCCCGAGTCGTCCACGAGTCCATCGCCGATCAGCCGTAGCGCGCGTCCAGTCAGATCCTGTCGGTGATCCCAATGTCGCGAACCTGGGGCCGAATCGGGGCGGCAACGCTTGCACGCCCGAAACCCCGCGCTGACCGCGGCGGCCGGTACTGCGAAGTACCGCACATTCTCCTGACGGGGCTTCTGCGCCGGACACACCGGCCGACAGTAGATACCCGTTGACGTCACCCCGAACCACAGCCGACCATCGAATCTCTGATCTCGACTCACCAGAAGTTGGTACAGTGCGGCGGCATCAAGCCCCCACTGCAGTACCTGTCCCCCGCTGTCACTCATGCAGATGAGTCTGCCTCATGGCGAGGGTGGGTACTAGCGGAAATCAGACATCGTGCTGTGCTGTGCTGTGCCTACGGCTCAACTCGGCGTTCGATCCAAAAGATAATCGGCCACATCGAAAGCAAGCTCCAGTGACTGTGACCGGTTTAGTCGTGGATCACAGGCAGTCTCGTATCGATCGCCGACCTGATCCTCGGTAACCCCGAGTGTCCCGCCCACACATTCGGTCACGTCATCACCGGTGAGTTCGACGTGGATACCGCCGGGCACGGTGCCCAGGGATCGGTGAACCTGGAAGAAGCCAAGAACCTCATCGGCAACATCGTCATAGGAACGCGTCTTGTGCCCGGTGCTGCCCTCGCGTGTGTTGCCGTGCATAGGATCACAGATCCACAGCACGCGATGACCGCTGGCCTCCACCTTTTCCACGATAGGCGGCAGCGCCTCGCGCACAACGCCCGCACCCATCCGTGAGATGAAGGTGAGTCTTCCATCGATGCGCTCTGGATTGAGCAGCTCGGCAAGTTCAACAGCCGTCTCCGGCGTGGTGGATGGACCGAGCTTGACTCCGATCGGATTGTGGATGCGCGACGCAAAGTCGACGTGGGCACCGTCGAGCTGGCGAGTACGTTCCCCAACCCAGATGAAATGCCCACTCACGTCGTACCAGTTGCCAGTGCGCGAGTCGATGCGCGTCATGGCCTTTTCGTAGTCAAGGACAAGCGCCTCATGCCCCGAGTAGAACTCGACCCGCTTGAACTCATCGGGATCTGCACCACAGGCAGCCATGAAGGCAAGGGCCCGATCGATCTCACCGGCAACCTGTTCATACCGGTTTCCGGCCGGGGTTTCGGCAACGAAATCCTGATTCCAGGAGTGAACTTCACGCAGATCGGCGTAACCGCCCTGGGTGAATGCGCGCACCAGATTCAGTGTGGAACTGGCGGTCTGGTAGCTACGCAGCAGTCGATTTGGGTCTGGTACACGGCGATCAGCATCGAACTCAAGCCCATTGACACCGTCACCGAAGTAGGACGGAAGTTCAATTCCATCGCGTGACTCAAGGGGCTTACTGCGCGGCTTGAAGTACTGGCCGGCCATCCGACCGACCTTCACCACAGGCAGGCTGGCACCATATGTCAGGACAATCGCCATCTGAAGGACCGTCTTGAGCTTTGCCCGGATCGCCTCCGCCGTAGCCCCATCGAAGGTCTCAGCACAGTCCCCACCCATAAGGACGAAGGCCTCACCCCGACTCGCAGCCGCCAAACGATTCTGCAGCTGATCACATTCACCGGCAAACACCAAAGGTGGCAGGGTGCGCAACTGGGCCAGCACATCGGCGAGGGCAGCCTGATCTGGCCAATGCGGCTGCTGGGCCGCGGGCAGGTCAGGCCATGTGAGGTTATCCACCATGCTCCAAGGGTACGGGCCGGCGACACACACGCACTAATCGGGTGGTGTACAACTCAGCCGTACGAGTAACGCGGATCAAGAACGACGCGTTCCGGTAAAACGCGTCAGCCAAAGAACGTGCGGACTTCCTCGTACCTGGACATTGGAACGGTCTTCAGGACTCCAGTGCCCTCCGAGAGCGGCACTCGGACGATATCGGTCCCTTGTAGCGCGACCATGATTCCGAAATCTCCGTCGTGGACGGCATCGATGGCCTGCAGGCCGAACCGAGTTGCCAGCACGCGATCGAATGCAGTTGGTGTTCCACCTCGCTGGATATGCCCGAGGACCGAGGTTCGCGCCTCCTTGCCGGTTCGCGCCTCGATCGCTGATGCGAGCCAGTCGCCAATCCCGGACAACTTCACATGGCCGAAGGCGTCCAGAGTGGTGTCCTTGGTGATCAGATCACCGTCCTTGGGAAGGGCTCCTTCGGCAACCACAATGATCGGGGCGTAGTGCGACTCGAAGCGAGAGGTGACCCAAGCGATGACCTCATCGAGGTCGAAGGGGACCTCGGGGATCAAAATCGCATTGGCTCCACCTGAAATGCCAGCATGCAGGGCGATCCAGCCTGCGTGCCGTCCCATCACCTCAACAACAAGTGCTCGGTGGTGGGATTCAGCGGTCGTATGGAGCCGATCGATGGCTTCGGAGGCGATGTTGACAGCCGTATCGAATCCAAACGTGTAGTCCGTTGCCGACAGATCATTGTCGATGGTCTTGGGCACACCAACCACGGGGACGGACAGATCATGCAACTTGGTCGCCACCCCGAGGGTGTCCTCACCTCCGATTGCAATCAGCGCATCGACGCCGATCTCGGCGAGGTTCGCCTTGATCCTGTCCACACCCCCATCAACCTTCATGGGGTTCGTCCGACTCGAGCCCAGAATCGTGCCGCCGCGTGGCAGGATGCCCCGAACTTCCTCAATTCCGAGAGTTGTCGTCAGACCTTCGAGTGGGCCTTTCCAACCGTCACGGAAGCCAACGAACTGGTAGCCGTACTCGGATACGCCCTTGCGGACAACTGCTCGGATGACTGCATTGAGACCGGGGCAGTCTCCGCCACCAGTCAGTACTCCTACGCGCATGACACTCCAATGCCAGGGATGACGGTGAGCATGACCCCGTTGTCATGTAAGTCTCATCCAACCGTACGCCACTGCCCGCACAAAGGTGACCCCGCCACATGTCGGATTCCCGCCGTCCGCGACATCCACCGATAGCCTGCGTCAGGATTGGACGGGCGCTAACGTCTGGCCATGACATTCTCGATTGCCGCGCGCTCAGAAGATGGATCCCGCCTTGGGGTCGCTGTTGCCTCAAAGTTCCTGGCAGTGGGCGCAGCCGTACCAGCCGTAGAGGTGAATGCTGGAGCCATCGCAACACAGGCATTGGCGAATCTGGCGTACCGACCCGATGGCCTGGCCCTCCTTCACTCGGGCCTGCGCGCCGAAGAGGTGGTCACATCGCTCACCAGTGCTGATTCCGGACGCGATGATCGGCAGCTCGGAATCGTCGACAGTTTGGGTGGGACGAGTACCTTTACCGGCAGCGCCTGCGTCCCGTGGGCTGGTGGACGCGCTGGCACAACCACCGGCGGATCTGCCTACGCGGTGCAAGGGAACATTCTCACCGGTCCGGAGGTCGTGGATGCGGTTGTTGCCTCGTGGGAGCAGTCCGATCCAGCCACGCCGTTCCACCACCGACTCCTTGCCGCGCTACTAGCCGGCGATCTCGCTGGAGGTGACTCCCGCGGCCGTCAGAGCGCGGCTGTCTACGTCGTGACTCCATCAGGTGGCTACGGCGGGACGAGCGATGTTGAGGTGGATCTTCGTGTCGACGATCATCCAGAGCCGATTCCTGAGCTCGCACGGCTGATCGGGATTCGCGACATGCTCTTCGGCGAGGTTGATCTGGACGCGTGTCTTCCCCTCACCGGCTCCCTGGCCGATGAGGTTGCGCAGCGGTTGGCCACTCTCGGGCGGGTCGGCGACGATGTCGAGACCACCCTCAACATCTGGGCTGACATCGAGAATCTGGAAGAACGGATGGTGCCTGGCCAGATCGATCCGATTGTGCTGTCGCACCTGCGTGCATTGACCGAGGACCCGGCATGACGATCCTGTCCGTGGATGCCGGAACAACCGGGGTCACCGCGCTGATCGTCGATAAGGATGGCCAGATCATCAGTCGCGGCTACTCCGAGTTTCCCCAGCACTTTCCGCAGGAGGGCTGGGTGGAGCACGATCCCGAGGAGATCTGGGCCGCGACTCTGGTGTCGGTCAGTTCAGCCCTCAAAGATCTGACAGATCCACTCGACTTACCCACGGCCGTTGGCATCACCAATCAGCGCGAAACGATCGTGCTCTGGGATCGCAGATCGCTCAAAGCACCCAGACGAGCAATCGTCTGGCAGGATCGCCGGACCGCAGGTATCTGCGATCAGCTTCGTGCCGATGGGCAAGAGCCCCGTGTCGCAGAACTCACGGGTTTGCGTCTAGACCCCTATTTCAGTGCCACCAAGCTCAGCTGGATCCTGTTGAACGAACCACAGATCTGGGCGGGAGTCCAAGCCGGGACTACGGCTGTCGGTACGGTCGACTCGTTCCTGATTGCCCGGATGACCGGTGGCCGCTCGCACATCACGGATCCGTCCAATGCATCTCGAACCCTGCTGTTCGATATCCATGCGGGAGTCTGGAGCGAGGAGCTCTGCGACATCTTTCGAGTGCCGATGGGCTGCCTGCCAACCGTGGGTGCGTCCTATGGGCAGCTGGCGCAGACAGATCCGGAGCAGTTTCTGGGGCTGGACATCCCCATCGCCGGCATCGCCGGTGACCAGCAGGCCGCCCTGTTCGGCCAAGCCTGTTTCGACGTGGGCACCAGCAAATGCACGTACGGAACCGGGTCTTTCGTTCTGGTGAACACCGGCAGCGCACCCGTCAATTCCTCCACGGGACTGCTGACCACGATCGCCTGGCAAGATCCAACCGGAGCGATCACGTATGCCCTTGAAGGTTCTGTGTTCGTCACGGGTGCCGCGATCCAGTGGCTGCGCGATGGGCTCGGGATCATCGACTCCGCCGGCGATACCGATGCCCTTGCCAGATCCGTGCCTGACAGTGGAGGCGTTGTCTTTGTCCCCGCGCTCACGGGACTTGGCGCACCAGACTGGGATCCACATGCTCGTGGAACGATTCTGGGCTTGACGCGAGGTACCACCCGCGCCCACATCGTTCGTGCCACCCTTGAAGCCATCGCGTTCGAGGTCACCGATGTTGTGAGCCTGATGGTGCACGAAGGTGACGTCGCCCTCCCAGCACTGCGTGTTGACGGTGGTGCGGCCGCCAATAACTTCCTCTGTGAGGCGCAGGCAACAGCACTGGGCGTCAACGTGATCCGCGCCGCTGCTCTCGAGACAACAGGACTTGGTGCAGCCTTCCTCGCCGGTCTTGGTACGGGATACTGGCCGTCAAAGGATTCGATCGCCGAACTGGTGGGTGACGCCGCAGTATTCGCACCGAAGCCACGCGATGACCGCGCACACAGACGGTGGCGGACCGCGGTCGAGCGATCCAAGGGCTGGGCTTTGATCTAACTGACGGGATGTCCGGATGGGTGCCCGGATGGATGGAGCCGTGACTAGGCAGCGGGAGCGCTGGCCGATTCGCTGACTGCCGGCCGCTGGGTAGACGCACCGGCTGCCTCGGCCAGAATTGACTTGGCCTTCGTGGCGTACATGTCGACGTACTCCTGACCCGACAACTGCATGAGCTCGTACATGATCTCGTCCGTCATGGAGCGAAGGATGAAGCGGTCACCCTCCATCCCCTCATAGCGGGAGAAATCAAGTGGCTCTCCGATGGCGATGCGTACCCGCATGATCGTGGGCCACACCCGACCCGGGGGCTGGATCTTGTCGGTGTCGATCATTGCCACTGGGATGACCGGTACCTTCGCCTCAAGGGCCATTCGGGCCACACCCGTCTTACCGCGGTATAGGCGACCGTCTGGAGATCGGGTGCCCTCGGGATAAATACCGAGCAATTCACCGGAGTTCAAGATCCGAACACCGGTGCTGATGGCAGCCTCCGACGCACGTCCACCTGACCGGTCCACCGGAACCTGACCCGCCGCTGACATGAACAACTTGGTTGCCCAGCCCTTGAGCCCTGGGGTATTGAAGTAGTCACTCTTGGCCAGGAAGGTGATATGCCGATCGACGACCAGTGGCAGGAAGATGGAATCTGAAAAGGACAGATGGTTGCTGGCCAGAATCGCCGGTCCATCGGCAGGGAGATGCTCCAGACCTTCAACAGACGGACGGAAGAGAAGCTTTAACCAGGGCCCGATGAGTATGTGCTTACAAAGCCAGTAGAACATCTCTCACCTCCGCCCGGCTCGCTCGACGCGACACCACCTTTACGTGTCAGCCTAGACAGTATCCCCCACACAACCTCCAGTGTTAGAGGTAACGTCAGATCTGCAACTTCTGGTCCAACGAATCCTGATCAACGAACCATCGGATTCGCTCACTGCCACTCCAAGGAGCAGCCATGCCCGTGATGCCAGGTGCCGAGCCCTACTCCCACGCTGGTGGACCGATTGGTGTCCTGGTTATTCACGGCTTCACCGGGTCACCGGTATCCATGCGACCATGGGCAGAGCACCTGGCTGCCGCCGGATTCACGGTCGAACTGCCCCGGCTGCCAGGACATGGCACCCGCTGGGAGGACATGGCTGTCACCCGATGGGATGACTGGTACAGCGAGGTTGATCGCAGGCTGACAGATCTCAAGGGCCGCTGCGATCAGGTGTTCGTTGCGGGTCTTTCGATGGGCGGCTCGCTCACCCTTCGTCTGGCCGAGCAGCGTCCCAGTGATGTGGCCGGCCTGATTCTTGTGAACCCTGCGGTTCACACGGAGCGCTGGGATCGCCACCTCCTACCTGTTGTCCGGCACCTCGTGAAGGCATTTCCTGGCATCATCAATGACACGAAGAAGCCCAATGTCGACGAGGGTGGCTACTCCAAACTTCCACTTCAGGCCGTCTACTCACTCCAACAGGCGTGGGCGACCATCAAGTCCGATATCGCTCGCGTCACCTCACCGGTGCTCCTGATGCACAGTCGCGTCGATCACGTCGTCGAGCCCAGCAATTCGGCGTGGATCCTCAGCCATATCTCGAGCAAGGACACCACCGAAATCTGGCTCGAGGACAGCTACCACGTCGCAACACTCGACAACGACGCTCCGCTGATATTCAGTAACAGCGTCGAGTTCATCAACCGAGTCGCATCTTCAGCCACCTCTGCGTGACACTGGATCCATGACCAGACCGCAGGGCAGAGACAACGGGCTTCCACCCGCGAGTCGCTACTCGGCCCTTGTCGACGTCGATCCACCCGTGGCCGACCACGTCCTTGACCTTCTGCGCGATGCCGATATACCGGCCGTAGCCACCCCACTGACGGGCACCCAGGGCCTTGCCCGAGACACGATCCCGCCGGACCGTCCGACAGAACGTATCCATGTTGATCATTCGGCGGTGGATCGGGCTCACACTGTGGTTGGTCGAGCCCTCCCCTCACTTCGGTCCGAGTTCTTGGCCGATGCGGCCATGCGTTCGGATGCGCAAGATATGCAGGCCCTGAGTCGCCAGCGTGAACTCGCAGATGCCGATGTCGACGCATTGTTCGATGACATCGTCTCCGGTTACTCAACGACGTCGACGGAGCCGGTACCGCGATGGTCTGTGCACGAGGATGTGACCCCCGATGACCCCTCGCACGCGCCGGAAACGCGCAACGATGCGGGATCAGACCGACTCATGCGCGAGTTATCGGGACCTCGGGACTACGAGCTGATCGAGGACGATGGACATTTCGTCCCACCCACGCCCCCACCACTGCCCGAGACGGACCCGATCACTCGGCTGGCCTGGGGGGCACTTCTCGGCGGGCCGCTACTGATCCTGATCTCGACGTTACTTGGACTCATCCTCGAGCCGTGGATGGTGCTCGGTGCGCTTGCAGCATTCCTCGGTGGATTCATCACCCTCGTGGTTCGGATGCGCGACCACAAGCCCGAGGGATGGGACGACGGCGCAGTCGTCTAGAACCTGCCGAGCACGCTGGACTGGAAAAGTCGTGGCGAGAACCTGAGCCGCTCAGAGTACGAAGCGACGCGCAAGGTCAGCGGCACCGATCAAACCCGCATCATTGGACAACTGTGCCAAGACAAGCTGCGCCGCAGGCCGATGTGCTCGCGCGACCACAGCACCTTCGTAGGCCTCAACCAGCGGTTCCAACAGGATTTGTCCCGCCTCCGAGACACCACCACCGATCACATACCTATCCGGATCCAGAATCGCGGTGAGATCGGCAATCCCGCGGCCCAGTGCATGGCCGACCCGACGAAACGCCTCGAGGGCCACCGGATCCCCCTTTCGGGCCGCCTCAGTGACATGAACGCCCGTTACTCCAACCGGTGTTCCGTCCCCCATTGCCAGGAGCAGTTCAGCCTCCGAGCGACGCTCTGCAGCAAGATCTCGCGCCTCCCGAACAAGCGCATTTCCGCTGCCGTACTGCTCCCAGCAGCCGCGGCGCTCACAACCGCACAATCGACCATCAGGCACCTGGGTGATATGCCCAAACTCAGCGGCCATACCGAATGATCCACGCAGGGGCTCGCCGGAGTTGATGATTCCTCCTCCGATCCCAGTGCCGACAGTGACGGCAACCAGTGAGGTGGCACCCTTCCCGGCTCCGAATCGGTACTCTCCCCAGGCGGCTGCGGTGGCGTCATTCTCAACTGTGGTCGGCAACCCGCTGGCAGCGCTCACTCGAGGACCCAGTGGGGCCTCTGTCCATCCTAGATTTGGCGCGAACCGAACGATGGAACCTGTCTCATCGACCAGGCCTGCAGCGCCCATCCCGACGGCCTCGACCAGGTCCAGCCCCTCAGTTCTGGCGTAATCGACCAAATCAGTACACGCAGACGCGATGGCCTCAACGACGCCATCGAAGGAACGGGCCGGGGTATCCCGGCGGACGCGCTGAATGATGCACCCCTCGTCATCCACGAGGCCTGCGGCGATCTTGGTGCCACCGATATCGACGCCAATTGAGACCGACATTTATTGCGCCTAACCCGATTCCCTAGTCCCTGACAGACACCGCACTGTGTCACCTGCAGCGTTACGCGCTGCGTCCTTGATCGTCCACTGTAGTCGGTTTCGGATCGCAATCCCCCGGAGAGTCACGGGTGTCCGAATACATGTTCGAAGCGTCCGTCTGAGTCCTGGTGTACGACCCCAGGGTCGCGCTGAACGACGCGAGCGCGGTATTCAACCAGGTGGCTGCCAGATCGGGGTCGACGTCCCGCACGGTCGCAACCACCTTGCATAGCGGACAGGGGCACGTCTGCCCCTGCTCGTCCACGGGCGCCAGGTGTGGGACCTGAGTGCGCAGCCATTCCTGGGCTGTGGTGATGACGCGAGCCACATCCTCACCTGAAACAGGATCAGTTGGGTCTGGTTGCTGTGTCATCCCTTTTCGACTCGCTCTTTCAGACCCTTGAGCGCAGTGTTGACGATCACCTTCTCAGCCTTGCGTCGGATCATGCCAATCATCGGAATCGAGACATCGACGGCCAACTGGTAGACAACGGTGGTCGTTGCAGCCTGGGTGCCGGAACCACTCTCCGTGAGACGGTACGCACCGTCCATCGCCTTCAGCATCTCACCAGAGGTGAGGTGCCAGGTGACGACTCGATTGTCATCAGACCAGTCGTACTCCAACTGGTAGGTGTCTTTGATAGCGCCTGCATCGACGGCAAACACGACATCGGCGGGGCGCAGGTCCTCGTACGTAGTGAGAATCTCAACACTTCGCACCCCGTCACTCCACTGCGGGTAGGCCAGGACGTCCGCGATCACGTCCATCACACGATCAGCCGGGGCGTTGATGACAATGCTTGATTCAGTACGTTCAGCCATGACGTGACCTTATCCCCTCCGCATCGGCAGGACCATGCCCACTACCAGGACAGGGAGAAAGGCTGAGCGCCACCGCGGAAATGGCCCACGTTGACACACTCCGTCTGGCCTATGCGCATTCGCTGAACCAGGGGCTGATGAACATGGCCGAACACTGAGTAACGTGGCTGCACGTCCGCGATATAGCGGGCGAGCGCGGCACTGCCATGCTCAAATCGGCGAGCCACCGTGTCGTAGAGGAGCTCTGGCACCGCAGGTGGAATATGTGAGCACAAGACGTCAACCGGACCCAAAGCCTCCACATGTGCCGCGTAGGTGTCTTCATCTAGCTCATAAGGCGTGCGCATGGGTGAGATGAGCCCCCCACCCACGAAGCCGAACCGCAGGCCGTCGAGGTCGATCGTCTGACCGTCCAGGACGGTATGGCCCTCACGCAGAAAAGGTGCCCAGAAATCTGGTACGTCGACATTCCCGTACGTGAGATAGGCAGGGGTTGGCAGCGCCGAAAACAGTTCTCGGTACTGCTCCTTGATCATGTGATCAACCAGCTGATCGCGCGAGATTCCCTCGCGTTCGGTTACCTCTGCCCACAACTGGCGAGACCAGGCACGAGCTTCGTCGTAGGCACCCGCCGTCCGAAGTTGAATGTACCGACGCGTGTTCTGCTCACCGAACAGTGCACCGAAGATTCCATTTGCCGGCGCGGCGTAGTCGATGAACAGGACGAAATCACCGAGGCAGACCAACGCATCCGCACCATCCGCGGCATGCCTCAAAGCATCGACACTGCCATGAACATCACTGACGAAATTGAGCCGCACAACACGACCCTAGACAATCCATCGCATATCCGCGTGCTGGATTCTTCGCTTAACGACCTATGAAAAAACCGAGCAGTGTGTAGACCACGAGCAAGGCGGTGATAACCAGGGCGGTCCCGAGCGCGGCGACCCCCCACTTCCCACCTGGTGCCGACTCCGGGTCGGGCATGGCCGACTCGGACCGGCGCAACTGTGTCAAAACCTGATCAGCCCAACGCTCCGTCTCAGCGGGAATGTGCTGCGCGAACGTGAGTTGGGAGTCGGTGCTTGGCTCGGTGGCCTCCGGGCGCGGCCGGGGCGAGTCAGCACTGTGTCGCCCCGTCACTGGCCGCGCTGTCACTGGCCGTCCTGTCACTGGCGGGTCGGGACGAACAGCTGCCCTGATGTGATCTTGGGCAGCGGCGTGGCCGGCAGCTACAGGTACACCTGAACGCAGATCCTGAAAGCACAGGGAGCACCACACGGCACCGGCGGGGACCCCCGAGCCGCACGCAGGACAGCGAGACTTATCCGTCACGAAAATCACATCGGCATTCCCAGCCACCAACTTGACCGATCGGACGTGGCGATCCGAGAGTTCATGTGTCGGACCCACCACTCAGGGAACCCGCAACTGGGGACCTCGGCTCTCCCCGATCTGCCTACCTGCCTCGAATTCGTCCTTCACGGAGAAGACGACTCGCTTCCAGAAGTGCGCATACCGAGCAGCCAACCGCCGAACTCTCGAGGCCGAGAGCGGCTCACCGACCGGATCCCACCGGACATAGTGGTGAACGATGACACCATCAAGCACCGGCTCCAGCCAGATTTCCATCGACCCGCACCACCGGATGCCCGACCACGAGCCTTCCACCAACCACTCCCGTCCGAGGCGACCACGATCACGGGTGAGCTTCAGTTCCAGATCCGGCCACCACTCTCGCGTTCTGACTGGATCGGCGACCAACGCCGCCAGGACCCCTGCATCGGCCACGATGAACGTATCGTCGGCCACATTGAAAAGGGTCACCTGCCGATGGTGTCACAGGCATTCTGACCGATCATCTGAAAATGTCAGGCGAAACCGCACAAATCCCTGCACATCATGATGAAAGTGTGCGACCGTCTAGATGATGACGTTGTTTCCGGGGGGTGCAGACTTTCGCCAGCCATCGGTGATCGTGCCGATAGGCCGCTTTGCCGTGTGGGCACTGTGTGTTGTCTCCTGCGCACTGGCCACGGACCGTCCATCTGGACTGGCCGTGATAGGCCTGACCCTCATAGCTGCTTTCGCCAGCATTCCCATGCGAAACCTACCTGCCCGGATCGCTCTTCCCCTGGTGGAAGCCGTCCTGGTCACCACGTTGATCTCGGCGGGCCTGCCGAGCACCTACGCACTGCTCCCCTACCTTGTCGTCCCTTGTTTTGCCGCCGGGTACGGCCTCGGCATACTGCCTGGGGTATTGACCTCAGTGACCAGCATGGCGACGTTTGCCATGGTCCGGATTATCAGCGGCGACATCGAGGTGGCCGGACAGTTGGTACCTGCAATTCAGTGGCTGGGTATGGGCCTGACGGCGGCAGCCATGAGTGGGTGGGCACGATCTTTTCTCCAGGAGCAGCGCCGAACAAGTACGTCGTATGCCGTTGCCCATCAGTTGCTGACCGAGCTTCGGGAGGTGTCACGCCAACTTCCCACGGGCCTCGATGAGGTTGCTCTCGCTCAGGAGATGCTCGCTTCCGTTGACGAGGTTCTAGACTTCGATCGCGGTGCGGTCTACTCACGCGATGACAACGGCGTCGTCACCCCTTTGGCCTACAGAGGTGCGGATCGCCTAGACTGGAATCCAGCATCCTCGGATGAACTGTGGACGTCTGCGTTCGGCGCCGTTTCGCCGCTACAACGCGATCGGGCCATCAGCCCCCAGCAGAGTGGGAACTCAGCATTTCTGTCCATCAAACTCGCGGACCGTCCCATCGGTTTGGTCGCCGTGGAGAGGGGCTCATCTCCATGGTCCTACCGGGATTTGTTACTCGCCCAGTCGGTGGTCGATGAGGCCGCATTGAGAATCGAGACGGGACAGCTCTTTTCAGAGGTACGCTCCATCGCAACGGTGGAGGAACGACGACGACTGGCGCGCGAAATCCATGACGGTATCGCTCAGGAACTGGCATCACTGGGCTACGTCGTAGATGATCTGTCCGCTCGAACGATGGACCCGGAAATGAGCGAGGACCTGCAGCAGCTGCGCAGTGAGTTGACGCGCATGGTCAGCGAGCTGAGACTGTCGATCTTCGACCTGCGCTCTGATGTACAGCCAAGCACTGGCCTGGGCGCAGCCCTCTCAAGCTATGTCCGCAGCATGAGTACTGGCTCAGGAATCACCATGCACATGAT
>CAXBQZ010000024.1:0-37206 GCA_963978055.1 uncultured bacterium | reverse complement strand
CTCTCCCGTCATCTCGTGGCCAGCGGCGCAGTCGGCCCGCGGGGTCAACTGCTCGACATCCTTGAATGGATCGGCACTGCAATCATGGTCGGCACCACGATCTTTCTGCTGATCGCTCTCACTCGCCGCTACAACCATCTCCTGATCCCCGCAGTCGCCGTCTACCTGGGGTACGCAGTCATCCAGGTGGTCGTCAATGTGATCTCGATGCTGGGCACGGCGGGCAATCACAAGGGTGGTGGCCTCAGTTCGCTGTGGGATGTGGCTCTTGTCTACTCGATGAGCGTGATGGTCTTCACGTTCGTCTACATCTACCTCGACATCACAACCCCCGGGGGTGCCTTTATCTGGCCAGCTAGGGACGGAGAGGAACCCCCGCCACCGAACTTCTTGGATTATCTGTTCATCTCGATGAACGTGAATTCCACATACGGGCCCACATCGGAGGCCATCATGTCCAGGCCCGGCAAACTGCTCATGGGCCTGCAGGTGCTGCTGGCCGTCATGATGCTGACAGTATTGATCAGCCGCGCAGTTGCGGCCACGAGTTAGGAATACGCATCTCGATGAGGTTCTCTGGTGATTACCTCGTCGATGAAGTTAAGCCGTGTCACGGCCACGGCTTCCGGCAGGACATGAGTAGGCGCACGCCGCGCCTAGCGTCTAGACGTTGAAGCGGAACTCCACAACGTCACCATCGGCCATCACGTACTCCTTGCCCTCCATCCGGGCCTTGCCCTTGGCGCGCGCTTCGGCAACTGAGCCGGTGGCCACGAGATCCTCGAACGAGATCACCTCGGCCTTGATGAAACCCTTCTGGAAGTCAGTGTGGATCACCCCTGCGGCCTCCGGAGCAGTGGCTCCCTTGCGGATGGTCCAGGCGCGCGATTCCTTCGGACCGGCGGTCAGATAGGTCTGCAGTCCGAGGGTGTCGAAGGCAACCCGAGCCAACGTCGAGAGTCCTGACTCCTGCATACCAATCGACTGGAGGAGTTCAAGTGCCTCCTCATCATCAAGCTCGATGAGTTCAGATTCGGTCTTGGCATCGAGGAAGACCGCCTCTGCCGGCGCCACAAGTGCCCGGAGCTCACCCTTGAGTTCCTCATTACCCAGCTCATCGGCATCCAGGTTGAAGACGTAGAGGAAGGGCTTGGCCGTAAGAAGGAAGAGCTCGCGCAGAGGGGCCGGATCAAGTCCGGCCGCGAAGATCGTGCGTCCCTCGTTCAAGACAGCCTGCGCTTGCTCCGCAGCAGCGAGTGTCTCAGCCCGGTCCTTGTTGAGCCGAGCTTCCTTCTGCAGCCGCGGAATCGCTTTCTCCAGGGTCTGCATGTCCGCCAGGATCAACTCCGTGTTGATGGTCTCCATATCGTCCTTGGGATCAACCTTGCCCTCGACATGGACGACATCGGGATCGGTGAACACTCGGATCACCTGACAGATGGCGTCACTCTCGCGAATATTGGCAAGGAACTTATTGCCCAACCCAGCACCCTCACTTGCCCCCTTCACAATGCCGGCAATATCGACGAAGGACACGGTGGCCGGCAGCTGCCGCTCGGAGTTGAAGATGCCGGCCAGCACACCCAACCGTGGATCGGGCACACCCACCACACCGACATTCGGCTCGATCGTCGCAAACGGGTAGTTCGCCGCGAGTACGTCGTTCTTGGTCAGGGCGTTGAAAAGGGTCGACTTTCCGACATTGGGAAGACCGACGATTCCAATGGTCAAAGCCATGTGCTTACTTCTCTTTTCCCGTACTCAAAGTGGACGGCCGTCGAAGACCGCGCTGATGAACGAACATCTCATTATTGCGTACCGAGCAGTGAGCGATGAGTGTCAGAGGTCTCCACGATCATGACTACATGACTGATCTACTTCCCCTCGTCATCGCCCTGCTCATCGGAGTCGCCCTGGGGGCGAGCATTGCGCTCATCTCCATTCGCTCACAGCGACCGGCCGATTCGTCCCTGGCCGCCGAGCGTGCTGCTGTCGACGCCCTGGTGCGTCCGGTGAATGAAACCCTGGCCCGGGTTGCCGGCGATCTTGCCCGCTCCGAACGAGACCGGGCCCACGCCCATGCCGAACTGCGCGAGCAGATCCGGGCCACTGCGCTTGGGGCGGACGCCCTACGCCAGGAGACGGGGCGACTCGTCAATGCCCTTCGGCGCTCAGAGGTTCGTGGGCGATGGGGTGAGGTGCAACTTCGACGCTTGGTGGAGTCGGCGGGCATGCTGGCTCATGTCGATTTTCAAGAACAGTCATCCACGCGCGACGATTCCGGTGAAGTGCTTCGACCTGACCTCGTCGTTCGGCTCAGCGATGCTCGCGACATCGTCGTAGATGCCAAGGTGCCGCTGAGTTCGTTCATCGACGCCGCCAATGCCCTCGATGATGAGAGTCGACTTCAGTATCTGGCCAGGCACGCAGCCGACGTGCAGAGTCATATAGATCGGCTGGCCGCAAAGGACTACTGGCAGCGCTACAACTCGCCAGAGTTCGTAGTTCTCTTCCTGCCAGCCGAGGCTTTCCTGTCACATGCACTGGACGTCAAACCTGATCTGCTCGAATACGCGTTTGCCCGCAACATCATTGTCGCCACTCCCACAACCCTGCTCGCACTTCTGCGAACGGTGGCATACACCTGGCGGCAGGACGAAGCAGTCAACAACGTGCGCGAGGTTCAATCACTTGCGCAGGAGGTACACAGTCGATTGGCCACTTTTGGGGGACATCTGGCCAAACTGGGCTCCGCTATCGAATCAGCCGTTGGCCACTACAACAGCGCGATTGGCTCATATGAATCCAGGGTTCTGGTGTCCGCACGTCGACTCGCCACCCTCGGGGCAGTCGAGGTAGGTGAGGATCCAGATTCTGGACTGCCACAGCCGCGCCTCGTGCACACGTCCACCCGCCGCGTAGGTCCCAGTGCCGACCTCAGTTCATCAGCGAATCCACTATTCGACACCTTGGTCGAAAACACCTTAGATGGCCAGACCCACATCGAGGCGTCATGAACTCGAGGATTCATATGAAGACTCAGGTTCACTTGGACGACCTGTGCTCGAATCCATCCGAGCAATCACGTAATCTTGCCACCGTGAGCAACCCAGAGGATCGTCCGGCACCATCCTTCGACGATCTGTTCGAGGATCCCGATCAGATGCTCGCCTCACAGCCACCCCAGATGTCTTCGCCTGCGTCGAATGTCAACGTCATCGATGTAAGCAGTTCATCTGTGGACGAGTCGGCGGTCAAGGTCGTCAATGAACCAGTTGAGCGCGAGGTGAATGCGCCTGAATTCGTAGCACCGATGGAGGAATTCAACTCCGGCTTTATGGCACCAGTGATCGATGACGCACCCGTCTCGGTGCCTACGTCGTCGGGCGGACGACTCTACCGATCCTCCGGTGCCGAGGGGCCCGCGGCCGCAGTCGCGATCCCTGCCCTCGACCGGGGGCCCGTGCGCATCTCAACCGACCCCACGCTCGCGCCTCGCCCGGATCTTCCACCTTCAGTTGCAGCAGATCCCAGCCCCGACTTTGACGCAGGGGTCGCGCCGGTCCAACCACGACCGAGCGCATATGCCAACCAGCCCGATGCAGCCTCCGATGAGGAACTCGACAGGCCCGCCGACTCCCCGCGCCGAGCACTTCGAACCGCACCCGAACCGGCCGGACTCACCTACAACGGAGCCGCGGTGGTCATCTTGGCCGCGACGGTGCTGGTGGGCTTCATTGATGCGATCCTCAACCACAAACTTGGCTGGCTTACCGGGTTGGCTCTCATCGCCTCGTCAATCTACGCGGCACTCAATGTGCGACTGCCTGACGCGTGGGCCCCTGCAATTCTGGCACCGCTCGGTTTCATGGCCGCTACCCTCACTGCTGGGCAGTTGACCAGAGGCAGCAGCGGTTCTTGGCTGGTGCGAGAGGGTTACATGATCTTCCGCAGTCTGGCAGTGAACGCACCGTGGATCATCGGCGCAACGGTTATCTGCGCCGCCATCGCGTTCTGGCGCAAGCGCTCAGCCTAGGCAATTCCCGAGAACTGTTCCGGCCGAATAATCCGGTCTCAGCCCTGGGCGGCCTTCATGTCCTGGCGCAACTCGCGTGGAAGAGCGAAGGTCAGGCGCTCCTCAGCAGTGGTCACTTCCTCTACGTCGGCCCAGCCCCGCTCAGCAAGCCATTCCAGAACCCCCGTGACGAGAATCTCAGGAACTGAAGCCCCACTCGTGAGTCCGATGGTGAACGCACCGTCGAACCACTCGTCCCGGAGTTCAGCGGCGTAGTCGACCCGGTATGAGGCCTTGGCTCCCGCCTCCAGCGCCACCTCAACCAGTCGAACAGAGTTTGATGAGTTGCCACTGCCAACCACGACCATGACGTCACACTCACGCGCGATCTTCTTGACCGCGGCCTGACGATTCTGGGTTGCGTAGCAGATGTCGTCACTCGGCGGATCCATAAGCATTGGGAGCCGCGCCTTCAGCCGGTGGACGGTCTCGATCGTTTCGTCCACCGAGAGTGTGGTCTGAGAGAGCCAGATGACCTTGTCGCCGTCTTTCATCTCGATCTCATCAGCATCGGACGGGCCGTCCACCAGGGTCATGGCCTCAGGAGCCTCACCCATGGTGCCAACGACCTCCTCATGCCCTTCGTGACCGATAAGCAGGATCTTGTAGCCTTCGCCGGCGAATCGTCGCGCCTCCTGATGCACTTTGGTTACCAGCGGGCAGGTGGCATCGATGGTTCGAAGATTGCGCGCGGCCGCCTCTTCGTGAACCGACGGCGCAACGCCATGAGCGCTGAAGACCACGAGCGCACCCTCGGGAACCTCATCGGTCTCGTCGACGAAGATGGCCCCACGCTGCTGCAATGTTTCCACGACGTATTTGTTGTGGACGATCTCCTTGCGGACGTAGACGGGGGCGCCATGCACCTCGAGGGCACGTTCCACGGTTTCAACGGCACGATCCACACCAGCGCAGTAGCCGCGAGGTGCTGCAAGAAGCACCTTCTTGACGCGAGCCTGCTCGCTGCGATTCAACTCATCCACCCGTCCATCGTAGAGCGAGGCGACCGAATCGGCTTGTTCGCACCCTAGGCTTTGGTCATGGCACTCGAGACCAGCTCGGAGAACCCAGCAGCGGTTCGCACGATCGCCCGCGCGGTCGAAGAGTGGGTGGCCCGGCTTGGATCGGTCTGGATTGAGGGGCAGATCGCCCAGCTCACCCGTCGGCCCGGGATGGCGACTGTGTTTCTCACCCTGCGCGACACCCAGGCGGAGGTCTCCATCTCCGTGAGCGCACCCGCCCGCCTCGTTGAGTCGAGTGTGCCGCCGCTGGTAGAGGGTCAGCGGGTGGTTATCAACGCCAAGGCCGAGTATTTCGTCCAGCGCGGCGCCCTCACCTTCCGGGCGACAGAGATCCGTCCGGTGGGAATCGGTGAACTGCTGGCCCAGTTGGAGGCTCGTAAGAATCTGCTCGCTGCGGAGGGTCTGTTCGATGAATCGCGCAAGAGAGCTCTGCCGTTCCTTCCACGGGTTATCGGCCTGATCTGCGGACGCAACAGTGATGCTGAGCGTGACGTGGTTGAGAATGCTCGACGTCGGTGGCCCGGAGCAGTATTCGAGATCCGCGAGGTTGCGGTGCAGGGGGTGCGCGCGGTCTCGGACGTCGGTGCGGCCCTTGTGGAGCTTGACGCGATCCCCGAAGTCGACGTCATCATCATCACTCGAGGTGGCGGCTCGGTTGAAGACCTCCTGCCGTTCAGTGATGAGGGGCTCCTGCGCGCAGTCGCGAAGGCACGCACTCCGGTCATATCGGCGATCGGCCATGAGAAGGACTCACCACTGCTCGACCTCGTCGCTGACGTGCGTGCCTCAACTCCCACGGATGCAGCCCGCCGAGTGGTACCGGATATGCAGGAGCAACTGGCTCTGATTAACGATCTGCGTTCACGAGCATCAGGTGCGGTCAGGAACCGGCTGGACAAGGCCAGTTCCTGGTTGGATTCGGTACGTGCCAGACCGGTCCTCGCCGATCCCAGCTCCCTGATTGACGCTCCTGAACAGCAGGTACAGATGCTCAGGGATCGGACGAGGCGAGCTGTCGCCCACCATCTGGACCGAGCGCAGGACCTCGTCACTCATCAGCGCACCCTGGTGCGCAACCTCTCCCCAGCGGCCACGTTGGAGCGCGGATACGCAGTGATCCGCAACGGCGATGGCACCGTGGTTATGAACGCGGAGGACGTCACCGTGGGCACGCCATTGCGTGTCAATGTTGCTGTCGGGGAGTTCACGGCCGCACGCACGGACCCTAAGGTTGTCCCATGACCGAGCAACCCCTTGGCTTCGAAGCGGCACGTGATGAACTTGCCGAGGTCGTCCGTCGACTCGAGGCAGGTGGCACAACCCTCGAGGAGTCGCTCAATCTATGGGAACGCGGTGAGGAACTCGCCAACATCTGCCAGAACTGGCTGAATGATGCGCGGGCCCGCCTGGATGCAGTTCGTCAGCCCACCACGCAGGAGTAGCCTGTCGCCCGGATCGATGGCTGATCAGCTGGTGAGTGATCGGACGAACGTCTCAATCTCCGGCCAGTCTGCCTGTCCGTTCACAACATAGGTCGCCCCCTGGGCGGACTGCACTAGCGACTTCTGCACGCCGTCCGGGGAAATGTAGCGCTGCCAGGATTGTCCGTTGATGGTCACCGTTCCCGACGGTACGCCCCCGACAACGGCATCGCGCACGAATGATGTCACCTTGGTAGCCGACTCCTCGATTCCCACATACTTCGTACTTGGGCTGAGGTATCCGAAGTGCACAATTGGCTGAGCATCCTCCGCCGCTGAGATCCGAGCGCTTGTGCAGCGCCACGTGGCTGGCAGGCGCGGGGCCATTACCGGCCAGGTGACGGCAGTGCGGGCGTTGACGAGTGTGGGAGCCGGGTCGACAACCTTGACCGGGTCAACATTTCGGTGGTTCCACGGCAGAAACAGGATTGCGACTGCACCTGTCACAACGAGCATCGACAGGATCATGTCGCGAACGGTCTGACGACCCCTCCTGCGTCGACGTTCGGCCCGATCGGCCTCAACAGCCTCGGGGTCGTCTGCCAACTGGCGCTCGGTTGACCCCTGATCCACCCCACCAGTCTGCGGGATAGAGACCATCAGCACACCTCGGGGGTCGACTACAGTGGACCCAACACTCACGGGGCGATAGGGAGCACCTCCATGACGCAAGCCGCAGGCACGGTGGAGACACCTGACAGGAACCTGGCACTTGAGCTTGTCCGCGTGACCGAGGCAGCTGCAATGGCCGCAGCCCGATGGGTGGGACGTGGTGACAAGAATGGTGCAGACGGTGCTGCTGTCAACGCCATGCGGATGCTCGTCCAGTCCGTCTCGATGCACGGCATCGTGGTCATCGGTGAGGGTGAAAAGGATGACGCCCCGATGCTGTTCAACGGGGAGCATGTTGGTGATGGCACTGGGGCAGAGGTGGACGTTGCCGTCGACCCGATCGATGGCACCACTCTGTGCGCCAAAGGCATGCCCAACGCCCTGTCTGTCCTTGCTGTCAGCGAGCGCGGCACCATGTACGACCCATCAGCGGTGTTCTACATGGAGAAGTTGGTCACTGGCCCGGAGGCAGCCGGAGTTGTCGATATCGAGGCGCCCATCAACGACAACCTGCACAAGATTGCCAAGGCTAAAGGTGAGCGGGTGGAGGATCTCACGGTCGTCATCCTCGACCGACCACGACATGAATCAATTGTGCGCGATATCCGCGAAGCTGGTGCCCGCATCAAGTTCATCACTGACGGCGATGTAGCCGGGGCCATCATGGCCACCCGCCACGGCACTGGGGTTGACCTCCTGCTGGGCATCGGCGGAACACCTGAGGGAGTGATCTCCGCCTGTGCAATCAAGTGCCTGGGTGGCGTTATTCAGGGCAAGCTCTGGCCTCGTGACGAGCAGGAGCGCCAGCGCGCGATCGACGCCGGTCACGATCTGACTCGCGTTCTGACAACTGACGACCTCGTCACGAGTGACAACGTATTCTTCGTCGCCACCGGCCTTACCGATGGTGAGCTTCTTGAGGGTGTGCGCTACGTCGGCGGTAAGGCAACCACCCACTCAATCGTCATGCGAGGCAAGAGCGGCACGATCCGTGAGGTCAAGAGTGAGCACTGGATCTCCAAGCTCGCCCAGTACGCTGCGGTTGACTTCGAAAAGGCCAACTGACACCCGTGACTAACGCAATCTCCCTCACCGATGTGGTGAAGACGTTTGGTGAGACCCGCGCGGTCAACGGTCTGACGCTCGATGTTCCGTCCGGGATCTGCATGGGCCTGCTGGGACCCAATGGAGCGGGCAAGTCCACCACGATGCGAATGCTCACGGGTCAGGCCGTTCCCGACAGCGGCACCATCGAGGTTCTCGGCCTGCCCATCCCACGTCAGAGCAAGCAGGCTCGCGCTCGGATGGGTGTGGTTCCACAGCGCGAGAACCTCGATGAGGAGCTCACCTGCCGTCAGAACGTCGCCGTGTGGTCCACCCTGCTGCGCGTGCCACGACGGGACCGCGATGCAGCAGTAGATCGAGTACTGGCCTCAGCCCAGCTCACTGATCGCGCCGATTCCAAGGCATCCACGCTCTCCGGTGGAATGCGACGACGTCTGCTGATCGCACGGTCACTCGTTCACCAGCCGCGCTTGGTACTGCTAGATGAGCCTACGGTGGGCCTCGATCCGCAGATCCGCGGCGACATCTGGACCCTCATCGATGAGTTGCGCAGCTCCGGGGTCACCGTGCTGATGTCCACTCATTACATCGAGGAGGCCGAGCGACTCTGTGACGATGTTGCCGTGGTCTCCCACGGTCAGGTGATCGCTCAGGGCGCCCCTTCTGTTCTGGTTGCCGAATACGCCGGGGTTGAGGCCCTGGAATGCTTCGGCTCCCCAGATCGGCTGACGGCCATCGAGGAACGCTGCAGCGAGTTGGGCTTTCCCAGCCGACGTACCGGACCAACCCTGTCGATTCTGCGGGCTGAAGCGATTCCACTTCATATTGTTGAGGGGTTCGGTGAGGTCATGCGTCGCCCGGCCAACCTTGAGGATGTCTTTGTACGACTCACCGGCGAGCGATTGGAGGGGTGAGATATGGCCATCGATGAGAAGTCAGCCACTGAACCCGAAGAGGTCGGGCTCCGGGCCGTTGAATCGACGGCATTTGCCGGGGTGTTTCAACGCGAAGCCACCCTGTTTCGTCGATCCTGGCCCGCCACCACTTTCGGATCTATCGTCGAGCCAACCATCAATCTGATTGCCTTCGGGTTCGGGCTCGGCGCCCTGGTCGCGTCGGTGCAGGGAATTCCGTACATCCAGTTCGTCGGCACCGGCACCGTGGCCACTGCGGTGCTCTTCTCCTCGATATTTGCCGGGATGTACGACACCTATGTGAAGCGCTACTACTGGAAAACCTACGACGGAATCCTGGCCACACCTGTGGATGTCCCAGAGCTCTTCATGGCTGAAGGCACCTGGATTGCAGTCAAGGCAGGCATCTTCGGCTGCGCTCCGCTGCTTGTTGCAATCCTCTTCGGACTGCCACCCTCACTCGGGATGTTGGCCATTCCGTTCATCTGCTTCCTGACCGGCCTCGGGTTCGCCTTCATGGGTCAGTGGTTCAGCGGCATCGTGCCAAGCATGGATGCATTCACCTACGTACAGAGTGCGCTGGTGACCCCGCTGTTCTTACTCGCCGGCATCTATTTCCCCCTCAGCAATCTTCCCGGCTGGGTGCAGAACCTGGCTCTGGCCAATCCGCTCTACCACTGCGTCAACCTTGTACGCGATGCCGTCTTCGGCTGGCAGCCAGCTAAAGATCTTGGCCACGTTGCCGCGCTGGTGATCTTTGCAGCCATCATGGGCACGCTGTCGATACGAGCCCTTCGTCGCAAACTTATCGACTAGTCGGACGTGCAGGCGCCTTGGCGCGCAACAGGGCCTAGGCTGGTTACATGCCTGAGTTCGACTACTCGCCGATGCTGCCGACCGGACCGGATGAGACTCCGTACCGACTCCTGACCACAGAGGGAATCGACACGTTCACCGCAGGTGGACGTACGTTCCTGACGGTGGAGCCAGAGACTCTGCGTGCACTTACCGAGACCGCCGTGCACGATATGGAGCACTTCCTGCGGCCTGGCCACCTGGCTCAGCTGCGCGCCATTCTTGATGATCCCGAGGCATCCCCGAACGATCGATTCGTCGCACTGGATCTGCTGCGAAACGTCAACATCTCCGCAGGTGGTGTTCTGCCGATGTGCCAAGACACCGGCACCGCCATCGTCATGGGCAAGCGCGGCCAGCAGGTGATCACCCCCGGTGATGACGAAAGGGCCATCAGCCTTGGCGTCTACGACGCATTCACGCGCCTCAACCTGCGCTACTCACAGCTGGCCCCCATCACCATGTGGGATGAACGGAACACGGGCAACAATCTGCCGGCCCAGATCGAGCTCTACGCAGATACCGAGCCAGGGCATGAGACCACGTACAAGTTCCTGTTCATGGCCAAGGGTGGTGGCTCGGCCAACAAGAGCCTGCTCTATCAGCAGACCAAGGCAGTGCTCAATCCGACAGCGATGCGTGCCTTCCTTGACGAGAACCTTCGAACCATCGGTACGTCCGCATGCCCGCCCTACCACCTGGCCATCGTGATCGGTGGAACGAGTGCGGAGTTTGCACTCAAGACCGCCAAGTACGCCAGTGCGCGATACCTCGATTCACTGCCTACGTCGGGTTCACCAAGCGGCCATGCATTCCGTGATCTGGAGATGGAGGCCGAAGTCCTGCAGATGACAAGGGATTTCGGGATCGGCGCACAATTCGGTGGCAAGTACTTCTGCCATGACGTCCGCGTCGTACGACTTCCCCGCCATGGCGCCTCCTGTCCGATCGCGATCGCGGTGAGCTGCTCAGCTGATCGACAGGTGCTGGCCAAGATCACCCCCGAGGGTGTGTTTCTCGAACAGCTCGAGACAGATCCGGCGCGCTTTCTTCCGGAGGTCACCGACTCACACCTCGATGACGATGTGGTCCACATCGATCTGGCACGACCGATGGACGAGATCCGCGCCGAACTCACTCGATACCCCGTCAAGACTCGACTCTCCCTTTCGGGACCACTGATCGTCGCGCGAGACATCGCCCATGCCCGCATCAAGGAACTGCTCGATGCGGGTCAACCCCTGCCCGACTACATGCGCAATCACGCGGTCTACTACGCAGGTCCGGCAAAGACACCGCAGGGCATGGTCTCCGGCTCCTTCGGCCCGACAACGGCCGGCCGGATGGATTCGTACGTCGATCAATTCCAGAAGGCCGGTGGCTCGATGGTGATGCTCGCCAAGGGAAACCGGAGCAAGGCTGTTACTCAGGCCTGTAACGACAACGGCGGGTTCTACCTGGGCTCGATCGGCGGGCCTGCTGCGCGCCTAGCCCAGGACTGCATCAAGCATGTCGAGGTGATCGACTTTCCGGAGAACGGCATGGAGGCCGTGTGGAAGATCGAGGTGGAGAACTTCCCGGCCTTCATCGTGGTTGACGATAAGGGCAACGACTTCTTCGCCGAGACCTTACGTCCGGTCGCGACAACAATCCGAGTTCGCTCAGCCGAGTAGCCTCAGACGGGAAGATCTTCGAGCATCTCCGTCACAAGGGCTGCGATCGGACTGCGCTCACTTCGCGTCAGGGTGATGTGGGCAAAGAGTGGATGGCCTCGAAGCTTCTCGACCACCGCCACAACACCATCGTGGCGACCGACCCGCAGATTGTCGCGCTGGGCCACATCATGGGTGAGAACCACGCGGGAATCCCGCCCGATCCGAGAGAGCACCGTGAGCAGCACATTGCGCTCAAGTGACTGGGCCTCATCCACAATCACGAACGCATCGTGAAGTGAGCGTCCACGAATGTGGGTGAGCGGCAGCACCTCAAGCATTCCGCGATCGACGATCTCCTCGACTACCTCCTGGGTGGTCAGGGCGCTGAGCGTGTCGAACACCGCCTGACCCCAGGGTGACATCTTCTCCGACTCGCTGCCGGGCAGGTAGCCAAGCTCCTGACCACCCACAGCGAACAGGGGACGGAACACCATCACCTTGCGATGCTGACCACGCTCGAGCACTGCCTCAAGTCCCGCGCACAGGGCCAGGGCTGACTTACCGGTTCCGGCCCGACCACCGAGGGACACGATGCCCACATCAGGATCGAGAAGCAGGTCGAGTGCAACCCGCTGCTCCGCACTACGTCCATGAAGTCCGAACGCCTCGCGGTCACCGCGTACCAGACGCAGCTGCTTGTCTGGAGTCACGCGCGCCAGGGCACTGCCACGCTCGGATACCAACACAACACCGGTGTGGCAGGGAAGATCGCGCGCCTCATCGAGATCGATGCGCTCCTGCTCGTAGAGGCGATCCACGGCCGAGCCAGCGACATCGAGCTCGACCATTCCGGTGTAGCCGGTCTCCACAACAAGTTCAGCTCGATACTCCTGCGCAGTAAGTCCGACGGAGGATGCCTTGACCCGCATCGGCAGATCCTTGGATACCAACACAACATTGCATCCCTCGGCGGCAAGGTTGCGCGCCACCGCGAGGATGCGAGTGTCGTTGTCGCCCAACTGGAATCCGCTCGGAAGGATCGACGCATCCGTGTGGTTCAACTCCACGCGCAGAGTGCCACCTGATGTACCGACGGGCATTGGCTGATCCAGCCGTCCAAACTCGATCCGCATATCGTCGAGCATGTGCAAGGCCTGACGGGCGTAGTAGCCGAGCTCAGGATGGGAGCGTTTGGCCTCGAGCTCCACGATCACAACCACCGGTATGACGACTTCATGCTCATCGAATCGGAGAATCGCTCGCGGATCCGAGAGCAGAACTGAGGTATCAAGCACATATGTGCGTACATCAGTTTGGGCAGCAGGACGTCGGCTGGGCACATCGCCTCCGTAGTGCGCGGAGCGGCCGGGCGCCGCCCGAATACGGTTGACGCTATGCCCGTAAACCCCACTATTCGATGACGCCACGCCGAGACAAATGGGTGACGTCAGGGTGAACTTTTCAGAGGTGCAGGCGCGCCTCAGAAGGGGCCAGTTAGGACCCGAATCTTCGCCCGCGGGCGGCGTAACTTCGAAGGGCTCGGAGGAAATCCACCTTGCGGAAATCCGGCCAGTAGGCCTCACAGAAGTAGAACTCAGAATGCGCGCTCTGCCACAGGAGAAAGCCGGACAGCCGCTGCTCACCAGAGGTGCGAATCACCAGATCTGGATCCGGCTGACCTGCGGTGTAGAGGTGCTCGGCGATGTGCTCCACATCGAGTACCGCCGCCAGATCATCCAGCGTGGTTCCCTTAGCCGCATGATCGGCGAGCAGGCTGCGCACGGCGTCCACCACTTCGCGACGGCCGCCATATCCCACGGCAATGTTCACCATCAGCCCATCGGCGGCCTGGGTATCACTCTGCGCCTTCTTCAAGGCGGCGGCAGTATGCGTGGGCAGCAGGTCAAGGGCCCCGACTGGGTTGATCCGCCAGCGACCCGTGGCGGCCAACTCGGTGACCGTCTGCTCGATGATGGCCAGCAGTGGTTCAAGCTCCCCCTGAGCACGTGAGAGGTTGTCGGTGGAGAGCAGCCACAGGGTGACCACTTCAACACCCACCTCCTCACACCAGGTGAGAAACTCGGTGATTTTGTCTGCCCCGGCCCGATGACCATGAGCGGTGGTGCTCCCCTGAACTGCGGCCCATCGGCGGTTGCCATCGAGGATGACACCCACATGGCGGGGAGTCCGCTCGCGGTTGAGTGACGACATCAACTGGCGCGCGTATATGCCATACGCCAGATCTCGTACTCCCATGTCACCTCCCAGACGGGCCGCGATGAACTGCCGCCTCGTGTGCGCCGTTGTCCCTCTGCCGAGAGTACCGGGCCCGCGAGCAGATGTCCCCAGCCTTGATGAGCTGCTCGGAAGGTCCGTCGATCAGCTGCGCAACTGCTCCACAAGATCGTCGACGTCCTGGGTTGGGGCATTGCAGACGAAGCCGCGGCACACGTAAGCGGTTGGTGATCCATTGATAGCTGACCGGTCGGCGAGAAGGGGATCATCTGCTGCCTCGACACCGCGCACGTGCACCAGGCCCGGTCGTCCGGACGTGAGGACCGCCCGCCAGAGCTCCCTCGTGCGAGGGTCGCCATCGGCACCGACGACCGCCACCTCTCGGGGACCGTCGAGCCAAGCCGTGAGAACGGCAAGCCCCCAGCCGGAGAAGCGCGGATGCTCAGCTCCAAGTGCCACCAGGGGTGTGAGTGCCTGCTCGGCGCGGTCACGGTGAACCATCGAGTTTGTGAGCGCACTGTAGGTGAGCAGGACGCCGGCGGCCGATGCCCAGCCCGATGGAGTGGCGTTGTCCGTCGGATCGACCGGACGAAGGATCAGCGCTTCGGCAGATGCAGCCGTATCGAAGAAGCCCTGGGAGCCTGCGTCAGCGAACTCCTCCATAATCACCTCGATCAACGACGCCGCACGATCGAGCCAGATCCGGCCAAGGCCGAACTGGTACATGGTGAGAAATGCCTGAGCCATACCCGCGTAATCCTCAAGCACTCCCACATTCGTACCGCGAACAGCCGCCTTCGAGGTTCGGCTCAATCGACCGTCGACCAGATGTACCTGCACGATTAGCTCGGCTGCGCGCTCAGCGGCGGCAATCCACTCCGGTTCCTCACACAACTCCCCCGCCTCCACGAGGGCGGAGATTGCCCATCCGTTCCAGGCAGCCACGATCTTGTCATCACGCCCCGGCTGAGGACGGCCGGCTCGGGCGCCTCGAAGCAGATCGCAGACCCGGTCGAACCGAGTCGGGTCCTCTGGATCATTCAACAGTTGCAGGACGGAGGCTCCATCCTCGAATGTGCCAGCCTCGGTCACGTTGAACAGTTGCGCGGCCCACACACCATCCTCTGCGCCCAGCACCTCCACCAACTGTGCAGGAGTCCACACGTACGTCAGGCCCTCATGTCCGTCGGTATCAGCATCGAGAGAGGAAATGAATCCACCCTCCGGTGCCTGAAGATCCCGGAGCAGGAACCCGGCGGTCTCTCGAACCACCTTCAGGGCCAACGGGTTTCGACTAGCCCGCCACCAGTGCAGGTAGGCACTCAGAAGGAGTGCATTGTCGTAGAGCATCTTCTCGAAGTGGGGCACCACCCACTGAGCATCGACGCTGTAGCGGGCGAACCCTCCGGCCAACTGGTCGTACATTCCACCACTGGCCATCGCCTCGCACGTACCGTCGAGCATCGCCGTGATGCGCGGGTCCTCAGAGAGCTTCTGCATCCGAATCAGAAACTCCAGCACCATGGAGGGTGGAAACTTCGGCGCTCCACCGAATCCACCATCAACCCCGTCGTAGATCCGAGCCAGACCATCGATAGCGGCACTGGTCGCATAACTGACCATCCCGAAATCCAGCGGTCCAGCTGCGGTGAGCCCGCTTCGCTCAGACAGACTCTTGGTGATTCGAGCTGCCGCCCCGGTGAGGCGATCCCGCTCGGTCTGCCAGCTATGAGTAATCGCCTCGAGCAGTTGTGCGAATGACGGCCGGCCGTGATGCGGAGTTGGCGGAAAATACGTACCGGCGTAGAACGGCTGCCCATCGGGTGTGGTGAATACCGTCATCGGCCACCCACCCTGGCCAGTGAGCGCCTGAGTAGCCGTCATGTAAACGGCATCAACATCCGGACGTTCCTCGCGATCCACCTTGATCGAGATGAAGTGCTGATTGAGGTAGCTCGCGATCCTTTCGTCCTCGAAGGATTCATGTGCCATCACATGGCACCAGTGGCAGGCCGCGTAGCCGACGGAGATGAACACCGGCACATCTCGGCGGCGCGCCTCGTCGAAGGCAGCCGGTTCCCATTCCCACCAGTCGACGGGATTTTCTGCGTGCTGCAGCAGATAGGGACTTGTCGAGGTGATCAGCCGATTGGGCATGCCCGGACTCTACTCTGCAGCTACGAAGTCAACCTCCGTCCCACACTTGGAGTACGCAGCAGAAGGATCCGGAGGTCAGGCGACCTTGATGGTGAAGGTGCTCGACTGTGCGAGAAGTGGCGTTCCATAGGGCAGCGGACCGGCGGTGACCGGTACTGCCGGAATGATCAGTTGAAGTTCGCCATCGCGGCCCAGCTTGGCCCAGGTGCGGATCGTGCCGTTGGACGAAACCGGTGAACCGGTGTCGATCACATTGGTGAGGCCATGGTTGATCTTCAGGATGTACGCGCGCTTGCCCACCAGGGACGGATCGGTGTGACCAACAATCGTGATCTTCTCCCACTGCTGGGCTGAGGTTGGGCTGTACTCCACACCAATACCGAGCACCGTGCCGGTGGGTGACGGTGAGACCGAGCCGGTGGGTGATGGCGAGGGGGAATTCGTCGGCGAATTGGTCGGGCTCGGTGAATTCGTGGGCGAGTCAGTGGGGCTCGGTGAGTTCGTCGGAGAATCCGTCGGGCTCGGTGAATCGGTCGGGCTGGGTGAATCGGTCGGGCTATCGGTTGGAGATGGGCTGTCCGTCGGTGAGTCCGTAGGGCTCGGTGAAGACTGGGTGGGGCTCGGCGAGTTCGTTGGTGACGGGGTCGGATTGCTCGAGCAGGCAGTCAGCGACGCTAGTGCCACCACAAGAACGGCACCGACCTGTACTCGACGGATAACCTGACTCGTCATCTTCTCAATCTCCTCACCGTGGAACCTTTCTTCCACCCTAACGCCAGTTCGAAGGTCCTCTGACCACTGACGTGTGGGATGAATCACCGTGGTTTAGTACGCTGGCGAGGCACTCAGGCTTTCCGCACAACCGCATATTCCGACCGTTCACACTCATGTCACAGGAGTCGTACTCATGCTGAGCAAGGATTCATTCACCGAAGAAGAGTGGGCAAAGGCCACCATGCTGCCGGCCATGGTCATGGGTGCAGCTGCGTTCTCCGATGGCCGCAAGCTCATCACCACTGTGCGCGAGGTGGTCGCCGCGAGCGGTGCCGTCAAGGAAGCTGCCGCCAAGTACCCAGACAATGCCCTCGTTCAAGCCTTCATCGAGCAGGCCCAGTCGCCCACGAAGGCGGCTGTGGATGAGAATGCCCCCAAGCCGCGCAATGTTGCCGAGGCTGTGGAGTTGATGACCGCTCAGATCGGTGAGGTGATCGCCACGGTCAAGTCGAAGGCAACGCCAGAAGAGTTTGCTGCAGTCCGCGATGTGCTCATGGCTACCGGTCAGGCGGCTGTCGAGGCCACGGGCAGCGGGCCCCTCGGCCTCAGCGGCGACAAGGTGGGCACCGGTGAGCAGGAGTTCATGGACAAGCTCTCGGCATTCCTGAGTTAAGTGGTCTGCACCTGACGCTCAACCGTCGTACTGCCAACTATTCCTCGGGTGCCACCACGGTGGTGGCTCGGCTTCGCTGAGCCCACACAACACATGCGATCACCACCAGGGCCGCACCCACTGTTGCCGGCGTGACGACCTCTCCCAAGAACAGCGCCGACCACAGCAGAGTGAGCAGGGGCTGCACCTGCTGCACCTGCCCGCCATAGGCAGTTCCAGCAAGGGCGAGTCCTCGGTACCAGGCAAAGAACCCCAGGTACATCGACGACACACCCAGCCCGATCAGCGCGAGCCACTGAACGGTCGTCGTGTCGTAGGACCCACTGGTCGTACGCCACAGCCAGAGTGAGGCCGGGATCGTGATTGGCAGTGCCAGCACCACCACCCAGGAGATCACCTGCCAGCCCGGCATTACCCGACTGACGGCTGCCCCCTCCACGTAGCAGAGCGAGGACGCAAGGACCGCGCCCACCGTCATCACGTCGGCAGTGAACTCCCCGCCCTGAGCTCCACCGCGACTGATGGCGAAGACGATCAGCGCCACAGTTCCGGTAATGGCCGCCCACCAGAACGAGGGTGCCACCTTCTCGTGGGTGCGGAGCACAGCGAAAAGTGCCGTGGTCAACGGCATGAAGGCTGCGATCACCGCGACATGCGCCGAGGTGGTGCGCTCAAGGGCAAGGGCTATGAGGATCGGCCACCCGAAGACGGCGCCAAACATGGTGAAGAGCAGGGGGCGCAGGTACTGACGATCAGGAAGCTTCACGCGCCGGATCGCAAGCAGAATGCACGCAAGAACACCTGCGATCACGGCGCGCCCCATCGCCGTCAGGAACGGACTGAACCCGCCGACGGCGATCTTGGTCATAGGGACGGAGAAGGAGAAAAGCAGCACCCCAAGAAAGGCCCACGTCAAACCGGTACGGACGGAGGCGTTCAGGTGTGATGCAGGCACGATGAAATGACTACACCGGGACAGACGAGTGCGCACCAGGATCTGATGCGGTTTCAGTTCCCTCTGGTTCGTCATCGCGACGACGGCGAACCACACCCTCAGCCAAAACGCCGATCAAGGTAAGCCCCACGAGGCCGCCTATTGCCGCACCTACATAGCCGGTTAGGGGTGCTCCACCCTCGTAGGTTCCCGGCGTGGGCGCAACGGTCCACGTGCTGTTAGCCACCGCCAACGGAAGCAGCGGACGACTCACCTCGACGTGAATTGCGGTCGGGCCCGGCTCGTTGACGTCGATATTGGTCGTCCACAGTCCATCTGAGCCCTGTTTGAGGTCGAGCAGTGACGAATTGCCGAACCGCGCCTTCACATCGGTGATTGGGCCAGGTGCCGGACGTCGGGTGTTGTCGACCCGGACCACGAGGAATCGCGTGCCGGGCGTGTTGGGCTGAATCTGAACACTGACGAGCAGGTCATCGGCATCGAGTGCAGCGGCAGCCGTATCTGGCTCCCACGACGGAGTGGGCAGGAACTTGGCTGCAGCAGGCGGCGGCTGAGAGGCCACCAGCACACCAAGGCTGAGCACCACAAACAGCAGACCAGCCTCGACCACCAGCGAGCTGGACTTGCCGTTATTGAGACGCACCCGCGCCCAGATGGCAAGCAGCAGAATCGGGATCACGAGAACGGACTTCGCCACCAGACCAAGTCCGTACAGCGAGCCGAACAGGCCACCCACCGATGGCACAAGTCCGTTGGCCATCAGCAGGCCCGTGATGAGAGATACGAGGAAGGTGACACTGGCCAGAAGTGAGGTGCGGCGAATGATGGGGAGTCGATCCCCACGTCCGGCCTTCGGCAGCAGGAAGGCCGCCGCGATCACAGCCCCGGCCCACGTGGCTGTGGTGATGATGTGCAGACCATCGAAGGCAGCCATGAGAGTGCCCTGCGCCGCAGCGTGACCAACCAGAGATAGGGGCACAACAGCGATGGCCAGACCCACCAGGCCAACCCACACTCGAGCGCGGTCAGTCAGTGTCGGCATGAAGGCCGCAGCAAAAAGAATCAGTGCACCGATAACGCCGGCGCCAGCCACGATCAGCCCGTTGCCAACATGCCAGATCGCGCCAGCGCCAACTGATGCGAGTGCAGCCACCGCACTGGCAATTCGTCCGGCCGCCAGCCCACGTCCGCGAGCAGGCCCGGATAGAGCGATCAGACCGAAGGCCAGACCGGCCGCGATCAGCATCACGCCCTGCAGAATCGAGCGCACGCGGTCTATCGGCGAGGTGGTGTTACCAGAGTCACCGGCAGGTGTGGTGACATCCGTGCGGACGCCGAAGATCAGTTCGCTGCCGGCCGTGTGACCATCGATGCGAGAGGTGGCCGAGATGGTCTCGCGGTAGAGACCTGCCGGCAGCTCAGCGTTGACCGGCACGACGATGGTCTGGTGGCCCACATCGTTGACCCCCTGCTCCGTGGGCTTACCCAGCACGTTCATCGGGCCCGACGGGCCGGTAAGTGACACGACGATCGAGTTGACATCTGATGGTTCCGAGAAGACGAACGTCAACTGTTTGGGCGATACCTCAATCCGCTGCCCATCGGCAGGAGAGGAGGCGATCACCTGGGAGTGCGCAGACGCCGGAGCGGCCGCTCCGAGTATGAATGCCAGTGCGAGCAGCATTCCACTCAGAACGGCCGCTCCAAAGCGGCGCGCCGAAATCACGTAACCGGCACGTTTTTCAGCGTCAACCCAGCAACGGTGACGTTGATGAAGTCACCAGACTTCACCACGCCTCCCTTGTTGAAGTAGAGCAGGAAGTAGGTGCCTGCTGGACGCTGTGCGTGACCGTGCCTCATAGCAGCAGTATCGGTCAAGACAGCCCCATTACGCACGTCCTTGAGTGCTGGTGTCTTGGTGGGGTCACCTTCGACGATCGATGCCTTCAGCGGATCGAGCACCTGGTAGCGGACATCGATGATGCCGCCGTCACCCACAGCATGTGCGCTGAGGATGCGGATACCCGACTTTGCCTCCATCTGTCGGCTCTGCGGAACCTTGGTCTTGCTGGTTGCCGCTTCTGATGCGTTGTCCATCATGACCGAGCCGGCGAGGAGTGCGCCGGTGGCTAGTGCCACCGTCGCCCCCACGACCGCCACTCGCGGCGAGATGGTGAATGAGCTTGTCATCTCAATTTCTCCTAGTTCTTAGAAGGGTGCGCGAGCGGATGAGAAGGAATCGAACTTGATTGTCATGACAACACCTGGGCTGCTGATAGCGCCGACACGTACTGTGCCGACTCCGTAGTTGCTGGTGTTGCGGTTGGCATTGTTGATCGCGGCGTTGTTGGTGATGGTTGTACCGTTCACCGTCGCGGACAGGCTGCCATTCGCGCCCTGAGTGTAGGTCAGGACGATTGCGTAGTTGGTGGCTGTGGTAACCGTCGTCCAGTTGCTCCAACCGATCGTCGGAGTGGCCGAGGCCGCACCAGTGCTCGATCCGATTCGGAAGGATACGGTCGCTCCCTGTCGGCGGTACTGAATTTCCGCAAAGTCACCGTTGCCCGAGTTGGCGGCACCGGCCGCGAAGCCCAGGACGCTGACACCAGTGGTCGTTGTCGTACCCGGCTGCATGGTGACATGTGCCGAGAAGACGTTACCGATGGCGGGCAGCGCCGCAACACCACGAGCCTGTGGTACCGGAACCGTCTGGTTCTGGTAGCCGGTGCTGGTTGTCGTGGTGACTACCTGGAGGCTGCGTGTTCCAGCGATCGGTCCAGTGGTGGAGCTCGTCACTCCGGTACCACTCGTCGACGTCCAGCCGAAGGTGCCGTTAGTTGGGGTTTCCCAACCGCTGGCGAAGACGGTCACTGGCTTGAGCGTTGCTGTGACAGCGGTGCTCGGTCCCCAGTTTCCAGCGGCATCCAGTGCCCGGACGTAAACCGTGTGGCTTCCGCCCTTGAGCCAAGAGGCATCAGTTGCACCGAGGGTGTTGAGGTTCAGCGTTGCTGACCCTGCACCCGCGACCAGCGTGATCGAGGTTCCGTTGCCGTAGCCGGGATCTGCACCGATGTAGTACTCGGCGCGGGCGATTCCACCCGATGGAGCTGCATCGGCAGCAGTCACCGCAAGGGTGGCTGATGCATCAGCGGTGTAGTTCTGCTCCAGGGTCCAGGTGCCCTGCGTGAGGGTTCCTGAGGCGGTCGGCTTGATCGTGTCGATCAGCAGGTGACCATTGCGAACCAGGCCGGTCGTGGAGACGCGGTTACCCGCAGCAT
The DNA here is from genome assembly GCA_963978055.1 of uncultured bacterium. Lineage (GTDB taxonomy): Bacteria > Actinomycetota > Actinomycetes > S36-B12 > CAIYMF01 > Longivirga. Next base: position 15,515 of record CAXBQZ010000024.1, on the reverse strand, counting down.
CCACACCGATCACCCAGATCGGAATGTCACCACCCTTGGCGATGTAGCCACCAACCCAGGCCAGCGGCATGTTGCCGACGTAGTGGGTTGAACCAGGGGCTGCTCCTGGACCACCGGCGAGGAGGTCAAGAGCATTGGTGCTGTTCTGGGCGCCGGGTGCGCAGGCCGTTCCAACCGGTGTCGTTGAGTAGTACACCTGCGGCTGGCAGATGAACGCCTCGACGTTGGTCAGCGGGCTGTTGACGCCAGCCGCAATCGGATCCACCACATCAGCGGTGACTCCGAACGAGCCGGGGATGGCCGGGTTGGTGCTCAGGCCATTGGTGACGCTTGGCGTGATCACGAAATTCGTCGTCTGCGGAGCCGTGCGATCGACAACGAATGGGATGCTCAGAACCGATCCCCACTGGCCGAGTGAGTCCTCAGCCTGGGCGTAGATGGTGTGAGCACCTTCAGCAAGTGCGCCAAGAGCTGCGGTCGAAACTGCACCACTGGCCGCCGCGGTCACCTTCTGGCCGTTGATGGCCAGGGCAACCGGATTGGCCGGCGGTACTGCCGATCCATCGATCCAGTAGCGAGCTGCGATCACATTGCTGCCACCGGTGGTTGAGTCACTCGCGGTCGCAGCGATGCTCAGCGGGACACTGCCGTTGGTGTCGACATTGCCGCCATCGAGAACCGGGTTGGAGACGATCGGTCCCGTAGCATCGATGCGAACTGGCAGGGTACCCGTCGGGCCCCATGCTCCGAAGACATCCTGTGCGCGGACGTAGATGTTGTGCGTCCCGGTTCCGAGCGCGCTCACATCAACAGACCATGAGGCTGCCAGTGGCGACGTACCAGCAACGGCCACCTGGGTGCCCGAACCTGGGGCACCGGGCAGGGTGTCGACCCAGTACTCAACCTGCGCGATATCTCCGCCACCACGGTTGGTGGTGTCGAGGGTCATCGCGACGGTGAGCGGACGTCCAACTCCACCTGGCTGACCAGCTGCGGCCATCTTGAACACCGACGGGCCGGTTGGGGCCACGGTGCCAGTACCACCGGACTGGATGAGGGTGATTCCGCCGCCAAGGGCTGGGGAGTTCACACCATCAAGCCACTGGGTGCCGTTACTCAACGAGGCTGGGTTCGAGTAGATGGCGTACCGGTGCTGACCAGCCGGAAGCACGATGGACGCATCCATCGTGTCACCCGGGGCAATCCAGCGACCGGTTACAGACATCGTGGTGGGGATCGAGCGCGCGCTCTTGGCGAACTCGGTCATCCGCGTGCCAAGGAGCGTCGGGCTCTTGTCGAGCTGTGACACGTTGGCGAAGTGCAGGACGAGTGTACGACCCGCGTCGGTGATGATCGGGGCGCCATCGGGGTACGAGACACCATTGATCAGGTGGTACTGCGGGTTGTAGTCGCGCATGTTGAAGTTCATCGGATCGGCGGCGAAGTTCTCGTCGACATCCGAGTACACCATCATGGCTTCATCGTCGTAGCTGGCCTGCGCCTGGTCGTATGCGGTGGTAGATCCGGCTGCGGGCCGAACCACCAGTGCACCGGCAAGACCCATGGCGACCTGACGGTCACCCGCGGGGGTCAGGGCTGCTTCATAGACGTACGTACCCGCACGAGTTGGCGTGAAGGTGTAGGTCTTGGACGCGCCCTGGGCGATACCGGTGGTATCACCGTAGAACCCATCCGCCTGAGGCACCGCCAGACCCACACTGTCAGGCAGTGTGTTGTGCAGCGTGATGTCGATCGGCTGACCAACCTGTCCGATGAGCAGTGCCGAGGCACCGGTCGCGGTGGTGTTGCTCGTCGGGACGAAGTTCCACACCGGGATGCTCTTGGTGGTTGATGCGGTGTCGTGAACACTCACCGCACCGATCTTGGCCCAGATATCACATGAGGTGTGTCCACTGGCCACGGTGCAGCTCGAGGTGAGCGGACCCTGGCCAACCGAACCAGCAGGTGCGGCGGCAGGACGAATACCTGCCACGTGGACACCAGCGGCCTTGATGTGAGCACCGACCGCGGTGGCTGCCGGAGCAGCAAGTGCGGTAAGGCCCGAGGCTGCCACGGCGATGGATGCACCAATGGCGAGGCTGGCACGCGCAGTGCGCGCTGAGTTATTCATGTTGGTCCTCATATCAGGCACACCCGCCCAGCGGATCGATGCGGATAAGGGTCATCTGTCCACCGAACGTGGCACCGTAGTTGGTGGCCGCGTACAGCGCGTGGTTGTGAGCCATGTGGTAGTACTCACCGCACTGATTGAACTGAGTCACACCAGGAGGTAGTGCACCCTGGCTACCGAGGTAGGGGCTCATCGCGTTCCATGTGCCCTTGATGATCAGATCGTTGTAGGGGCTCAGCGGCACCGGGATCGGATTCGTCGTGGGGTTGTAGTGCCACTGATCGGTCCAGGTGAACATCGACTCGGCCGTACGGTTCGAGCGGATGTCAACGAGGAATGAGCCGTAGCTGTTGTCCGGCGAACCGATGTTGTCCAGAGGCTGGGCATCCTCGCCGATTACACGCTCGATGTTGCCGTGTGGGTGGAAGGCCACATCCTTGTCCATCGCATTCACGTAGCGAACGAGGGCAGGGAGTGTGTCACCACCATTGGGATCCTGGGGACGTACGCGAACCATCGAGCCATATGGTGCGAATGGCAACCAGGCTGCATTGTTAGGTGCGAGGCTGTCAGGAGCCGACCGGCCGTTGATCAGGTAGTACTTGGCGGAGTAGGTGCTCCAGTCGACCGGCTTGCCCAGCTGAACCGCCGCGTGGATGTCAGGGTCAACCGAGGAGAACATGTGGATGTACTCACGGGTGGGCTCGAAGGTCGTACGCGGATCGTCGTAGGCCTGATTGCAGCCGGTGACATGACATGAGGGGTAGACGATGATTGCGCCCCACAGACCCATCTCGACCTGCTTGCGCGAATCAGTGCCACTCTCGTACATGTACGTGCCCGGCTTGTCGGCGGTGAACGTGTAGGTGACCTGTCCACCATTGGCCGGCGCCACTGGGGCGAGTGAGGTCACTCGACCAGTTGCATCCGATTGAGGTGCAGAATCCACACCATCGGCCTGAACATTGCTCATGCCCGGGAACACGAATGAGGTGTCCTCATTCAGAGTGTTGGTGAGCGTGATGCGGATGGTGTCGCCGGCATTCGCACAGATCACCGGGGCGGTGTTCTGGAAGTTGTGCGTTGCGGTGTGGTAGCCCCAAGTGAAGATCGAGTTGCCGTCTGGCATCGTCTCGAATCCTGAGCTCGTGGACATGGCGTAAATACCGTTGCCCGGCTCGCACAGAATGCCCTCACCCGGAGTGGCCGTGGCGCCGGAGCTCGGTGCGGCCGCTGCTGCGAACAGCGCACCGGTGAGCACCGTCAGGCTGAGTCCGCCTGCGAGGAGTCGTCGTAGGTTCATTGTGATTACCTCACGCCCGGAGTGAATGGCTGGAGTGGCTGGGCAGGAAGGGTTCCGGGGGCTTCGACCACAACGTTGGTCATGATGCCGCCGTATCCCGCCGCGCCCTGATTGGACAGGTTGTAGAAGTCCCGGTCGTAGAGCTTGTAGGTACCGGGATCGGGAGCGGTGAAGAGCACATCACGTGATTCACCAGGTCCAACATCGATGGAGTTAGTGATGTAGGAGTTGTCGGTGCCGTCAGCACCCGTGAGCTGCAGTGCATCCGAGCCGATGACGTGCATCGAAACACCGTCCATCGTGAGGGTGTGCACTGAGGAACCAAGGTTCGCCACCCGCAAGAGGACCGTTTCACCCGCATTGACGTGGATGAGCGAGGTCTGCGGCTGGAACTGAAGGCGCTCACCATCCGAACCCGCGGGGTAGGTGGCCAATGGATCGAAGTTCTGACCCAGGGCCGCATCCGAGGTTTGCGGATTCGTGACAATGGTGTCTGGCCAAGCCCGGCCGTTCATCAGACCGAAGCCTGAGTTGTAGGCAGCCCAGTCGGTGATCTGAATGTGCGCATCACGGTAGTGACCCTCTGGGTTGTTCTCTGTCAGGAAGACAGGGAACTCGCGGTCATACCGGGTGGCTGCATCGTTGAACACGTAGCGGTTGGCACCGTTGTTCATCTTCGGGCGGATGTAGACCAGGCCGGTCATACCCATCTGAACGTGCTCGACGTCCTCGAAGTGACAGTGGTACATGTACGTGCCCGGATCGGTGGGACGGTAGTAGTAGATCATCGTCTTGCCGATCGGCACGGCCGCGGACATCTCCGGAACACCATCGAAGATCGGGATGGCGTTGTTGAAGCCGTGCCAGTGCAGGGTGTGACCATCCACGAGGTCTGGACGCTGTGCCAGCCCGAGGTTGGTCAGGCCGATCTTGACCTCCGTACCTTCGTCGAAGGCCAGGACGGGCGCCGAGATCTGGGCGTGTCCCTTTTGAGCGATCACCTGTGCGTCGCTCAGTCCGGTGACATTGCGGAACCCGAACACGTACATGTTGTACGGTGCGGGGGCCAGCGGGTCTGGCCAGTAGGGCGGATCCGCTGGTGATGCATCGGGCATGGAGACCCAACCATCGGTGGCGGCCAGGTGCACATCTACTGACTTGGTTGGTACGAAGCCTGGGGCGGCAACCGCGTTCGATGCCTGGCGGCCGGCGTACATTGCTACGCCTGCTCCAGCTGCACCCAACACGCCCGCCCGCAGGAAATTGCGTCGCGACAGGAGCGGATTGATCCCGCTCGTAGTGTCGTCGGTCACGATGACTCCTCTGGTAATCCCGGCCTGGTGATACAAGAACACCGGATCTGCCGGGGGGTTTGAAATCCCTAGTTGTCGTACTGCCTGTGGGGGGTGCTCCTCCCCCATCTGGGCTAGGCCAGACGGGGGAGGAGCGGTTGCCTTACGGCGTTACTGATGTCGCCGGGGTGGAGTTCGCTCCGTACACCGGAGTCGAACCGTTGATCAGGTTGACCGGGGTGGTCGTGGCCTGAACCACCACGTAGTACGTGGTGCCCGGGGTGTATGTGCGGTTGTTCGCGGTGGTGTAGGTCGTCGCAGCCGATGCCACACGTCCAACCGATCCACTGGTGTTGTACTGGGCCACCTGGTTGGTGAGCGCAGCATCGGAGTACACCGTGATCCGGCTGTTGGTGACAGCAGCGCCGGCAAATACCGTCCAGCTGATGTTCAGGCGACGGTTAACCGGGTTGAGGTTTCCGTTCTGAGCAGTAACTGTGACCGTGGTAACCAGCGGCGTGGCCCAACTGGCCGCGACTCGAGGTGCCGAGTCCGCCGAGGTGCCAACAGCGTTGGTGGCATTGACCGCAACCCAGTAGTTCGTGGCGTTGGTCAGGCCGGTGACGGTACAGGTGAGAGCGCCGGTCGTGGTGCACGGCGTTCCGACAACCGTTCCACCGGTGAGGGCGGAGTAGACGGTGGCCGTGTAGCCGGTGACCGGGGAGCCGTTCTCAACTGCAGCGTTCCACGTGATGGTGACGTTGCCGTTACCACGAGTTGCCGATACCGAGGTTGGTGCATTCGGTGCAGCCAGGATCGTGGGCACGACGGTTGCGCGTGGTGATGGTGCAGCTGCCGAGTTGCCAGCGGCATTCCGAGCGGTGACCTCGACGTAGTACGTCGTGCCAGCCGTCAGACCCGAGATTCGACAGGTGAGGTTCACCGTGGTGCAGGTACCGGCTGAGGTGCCACCGGTGGCTGCGCTGTACGCCGTGGCGGTGTAGTCCAGAACCGGAGTTCCACCATTAGATGCCGGAGCAGTCCACGCAATCACTGCCGCTGCAGGTGCTGCCGTTGCCGTAACTGTCTGCGGAGCAGAGGACACGACACCGAATGCGGTTCCCGCAACTCGTGGGCTTGAGACCGGACCGGTACCAACAGCGTTGGTTGCGGCGACCTCGACGTAGACCGTGGTACCCGCCGTCAGACCCGTGATGTCACAGGACAGTGTGGCTGTGGTGCACGCGGTACCTACCACCTGGGTGTAGGCAGGGTTGGCATGAGTGCCTACCGGAACGCCCAGCAGAGTACAGGTCGGGTAGTTGGTCGGGGTCTGACCAAGCACCGTGTTACATACAGTGGCCTGATTGCTTGCGTAACCAGTGGCTGTGTAGCCGGTAATAGCCGAGCCTCCGTCACTTGCCGGAGCCGTCCACGCCACACCGACGCTGTAAGACTTCGCAGTCGTCACAACATTGGTCGGAGCACCTGGGTTGGTAGCCGGGGTACCTGCAACGCGCGGGGCCGAGGCGGCACCGAAGCCGAGCAGGTTGCTGGCCTGAACATCCACGTAGTACGTGGTGCCGTTGGTCAGTCCGGTGATCACACAGGTCGTGGTGGCCGTGGAACACGTGGCCGACGACGTTCCGCCCGTGAGCGCATTCCATGCGGTTGCACGGTAGGAGCCCAATGGCAGACCACCGGTGTTGGCCGGAGCCGTCCACGAGACGGAGAGCTGTGCGTTACCGCGGGTCACGACGACACCGGTAGGTGCGTCAGGAACCGTGGGTGGCGGAGCCCACTGGTATGAACCAGCGTCAGTTCCACCGTAGACCGGGGTTCCGTTCACATCGACCGTTGGTGCCGTGTAGGTGGTACCACCATCGGTGAGGCTGGTGGCGCCGATGTCCCGAGCCGGTGACGTCTGCTGGATCGAGTAGTCCGCGTTATCCCATGGGGAGACGGTTTCGTACGCGATGAGCGTCTGACGGAAGGCGAAGAACGAACGGCGGGTGTCAACCACAACGGTGGGTGAGTAGGCCTTGGTGAACTGCGGGTTCGAGTTCACGTTGGTGCCCAGGCTTCCACTGCAGTCCTGGTTGAGCGTGGTGCCCACACACGACTGGAGGATGGAGTTGTTCACCGGCACATTTCCGGAGTTGTCCTGTGAACCAACATCCCAGTTGTTGATCGGGGCTGGGTCACCGGCAAGACCGATGCCATGGACGCTGGCACCATCGAACCAACCGGCTCGGTTGTCCCAGAACACGTTGTTGAACGCGACCGGACGGGTGTAGGTGGGCGAGCCTGCGGGCAGGCTGGCCTGGAACACCTGATCCAGAGCTGAGGTAGCAAGACCAGCGGCTGCCGGCATGCCGTTCGAGGTAGCAGCCGTGGCCGAGGTCACGTTGCCTGCGATGGTGTTGTTGTCGAGCACCAGACCAGTGGTGTTGTTCAGCGCGATACCGCCACCCTCATGTGTGCTGAGGTTGTTGGTGATCTCGTTGTTCTCGATCTTGATCGGCCAGGTTCCGGCGTTGAGGGTGGAGATACCGCCACCATCATCGTTGGAGTTGTTCTCGTCGATCTTGTTGCTCGAGATGTTTACTTCACCGGTACCACCCGAGAGTTCGAGTGGGCTGGCGGTGAGCTCACCACCGAGCAGGATTGCACCACCGTGGTCGTATGACTCGTTGTACCAGATGCGGTTGTGATCGATGCTGCCCTTGCGGCTGAAGCCGTAGTGCGAGATCGCGCCACCGTATTCGGCACTGTAGTTACCACAGATGTCGTTGAAGGCGATCCGGTAGCCAGGGGTGCCGGAGAAGATACCGATACCACCGGCGACGTTCTTGCCACCGTTGTTGTAGATGTAGTTGTGTGCAATCGACACGTTCTGGTTGATCTGCGGGTAGTTCGTGAGCGGCGTGGCACCGGTGTCATTGGCACCGATGTTTCCGTTCGCGTACGTGGTACCGACGCGAACCGCACCGGCGTATGCACCCGAGTTACCGTTGATGTTGTTGTTCGTGACGGTCATACCGTTTGAACCATCGTGGATGTAGACCGCACCACCCTGGGTGATCGCCTGACCAGCAGCTCCGTAAGGAGTCTGCTGTCCCTGCGTCAACAGGTTGACGTTGGTCGGAACGGTCGCCTCATGTGCACCCGTGAGCGTGAAGCCATCAACTGCAGGCTTCGCATCAGAGGTGAACGTGATCGTTCCTGTAACGGCTGCAGTATTTGCAATCGACAGGGTGACCGTGGTGTTGGTCTTGTCAGTCACCACTGCACCCGTTGCGATACCGGTACCGCTGGCAACCATGCCCACTGCGATGTTGTTCGTGTTACCGAACCCACTGCGCGTGAGGGTTGTGGTAGCGATTGCGCCGGTCATGCTGAGCGTGGTTGTGCCCGAGGTACCACCGATGGGGGTGAGCACCGTGACATCAGCCGCATCCGGAACCGGGATATCCGAACCGATCACTGACGGGTTGGTCGGGTTGGCCGCGTTCGGATCGCCAACAAGGCCTCCGACGAGAGCGAGCCAGTCCACACCATTCTGCGAGCCCTCGGAGTACGAGGTGCCGTTGATGATCGAACCTGGGATGTAGGTGCCATCAGCCTCGAAGCCACCCGAGCCAATACCCTGCAGCTTGACGCCCGAGTGAAGGACGACACTCTCCGGGTACTCACCCTTCTGCCAGATGGCATCTGGGGTGCGGGGGTAGACCACGATCAGCGTGTTGGCCTTGGGGCCGAGCGCTGAGGCAGCCTCGATGGCATCCTGCAGCGGGTACGGGGTTGCCCACGTGTCGGTGTTGAACTGCTTGCCAGCACCAACCGTGAAGATCTTCGGCTGGTAGCCAGCACCGATCACGTGAACCGTGATACCCGTGGTAGATGTCTGACCACTCGCGTTGCGGACCACCAGGGAGCGAGGTCCGGCTGCGAACCCTGCCGAGGCGGCGGGGATCTGAGCAACAATCTGCGTATCCGACCACGAGGTAATCGTCAGCATCGTGCCTGACTTGGGATCGGAATTTGGATCATTGGGAGCACCCATGAGCACTCCACTGAACTTGTCGCCAGCACCGAAGTTCTTACCGGTGATGGTGATGGTGGAGCCACCCTGAGACACGGGGTTGTCCACCGCGAAGATCTCCGGCTCACCCGCGGGCTGCATACACTTCACATTCGTCAGCGAGCCGTCGAACGTGGTTGCGCCGGCAGCCACAGGAGCGGTATCCGTAACGGTCCACAGGCCTGGCCACGACTGGAACGGCGTGGAGATGGTGCCGTACCTCGGGTCATACTGCGGGTTGAGATGACCTGGTGAACCGGGATCGTTACCGGTGAGCAGGTACATATTCGACGAGTAGCCCGACGGAGACGGAACGCTGGCGCGGTCTGACGACGGCAGGACTGACTCGTAGAAGCCGTTCGGATCGGAGATGGCAGTGTCCATCAGCTGACCGGTCCAGTCACGGAAGCCAGTCGGGTTGTACTGAAGGCCCTCGGCTTCTGCGTAGTTAAGTGAGGACGGATCCGAGGTGATACCCAGGTCGTTCAAAAGCAGACCCCACATGTGGGTTGCCAGCGGAACTGGGGTGAACATCTCGAAGTTGGTACCACCCGTGCTCTGATCACGGACGTCCACCAGCTGGCTGGTGCACAGTGGCATCTGCTGACCCTCGAAGGGGCTTCCACCGTTGTTGATGAAGTCCGGATTGGTCACATGCACGGTGTGCATCGGACCAATACAGGCGTTGCGCTCACCAAGACCCGAGGTGATCGGCTGACCTGGGGTGGCCGCCGGCAGATCGGGCACTGCATTGGGATCAGTGAGCGGGAAGTTCTCCTGTGGCAGGAAGTCCTCACCGGTGAAGATGTTGATGTCCTCTTCCTTGGTGATCTGGTACATCGGCTTGCCGTAGGCATCGTTGGGGATTTCTACGGAGACGATGTAGTTGTTCGGAGCCAACTCCTGCTCGGGGTAGTTGTACGTCTGGCCGATGGTGGTGCCATCGAGTGGGGCGTACAGCGCGAGCGGGTTGCCGTCGTTGTCCAGCGGAATACACTGCTGGCCGCCGTTGAGCGAGTTGGTGTCCGCCGGATCCGGGTAGTTTCCGGTTGAGGCGATCTGAGCCGAGATGTCAGCCGTACAGGCCGGGTACATCTGCGAGCCATCCGGGTTCGTGGCAGCCGGATCGAGCAGGTTGAGCTTCGAGGAACTGAAGCCGTAGTTGCCGTTCACCGTCTGGCCGTCGTTGTTGTACTGAGCGTTTCCGTACTGATCCGGAACCGGCTGACCAACCAGGTTTGCATCCGTGGTGTAGTTGGCACCATTGGGATCCGTGTTCTGGTACGTGATCATCGTCGAATCCCCAGGTGCGGCATTCCAGCCCTGAAGGTTCGTCTCGGCACAGCGGATGGCCGGATCACCGGTGACCACTCCGTTCTTCCACGTGATGGGAGTTGGGAGTGCGGTGTTACCAGTGAGGACATCACCATTCTTGTCACGCGGAACACAGCCGTAGTTGCTGTGGTAGGTCTCCGACGTGTAGGTGTCAGCCAGCTGAGGACCGTGTACGTAGGAGCCATCAGCCGCCGTCATAGGCTCACCAACGGCGGCACAGTTGCCCGTGTAGTCGGTGGTGTGACCGGGAGCCCCGTAGGTGACGGTTACCCCGTTGCCCACTGCGGTACAGATAACAGCAGCGTTCAGGTTCACCGGAATGTTCGGAATACCTGCCTGCCAGTTCTCCGTTGCGGCCTGAGCGGCGTTGAGCTCATTACGAGTTGCACCGTAGGTGATGGTGCCTGCAATACCGCCGGTGTGACCCTTGTCGATGGGCTTGACGGCCCAGTCGATCTCACCACACTGACCGAGGATTGGCAGGATTGAGACGTCAACGGCTGAACCGAAGTACGTGGTTCCGTGCTTGACGTTACACGGGGTGATCGTCATGGCAGTCGGCTTGTAACGAGGATCGACATTCTCGAGGACCAGATTGCGGGCCATCGGGTAGGTCTGGAGCACCTCGTAGTAACCGCTGTTGTCGGTCTCAACACCATTGGTCATCTGATCGATCGGGGTGTTGTCACGCTCACGAAGGGTGATGGCATTCTTCGGGACACCAGGCTCACCCGGATCCTTCTTGCCATTGCCATTGAGGTCCTGGAACACGTAGCCATGCACAGAGGCGAACCAGAACTGAATGTAGGCGGTGCCCAGGTTCAGGTTCTGGGCGTTGCCATTGGCATCGGCGGTGATGGTGACATTCGCGGTATCGAGAATGTGATCCATCGCGTCATCCCAGTAGGTGATCATGTAGTTACCGGCCTTGAGATTCGGCACGGTGTAGGTTCCATCGGCGTTTACCTTGGCCGTTGCGACCTCGGCATCACCGATATCCATGGCACTCACGGCCACCAGGCCGTGCTCATCCTTGAACGGACCACAGTCCTTCATCTCGGTGCTGGAAGGCATATCAGCCAGCACGACGCTGGACTGAGCCGCACCACCAGAACCGATGTACTTGCAGCCTGAGTGCAGGTTGCCGGAGATGGATGCAGTACCAGCTGCGGATGGGAGCACCTGGCCGCGGTTGGGCAGACAGGTCGGGTCACCAGCAGCCGCAAGACATGCGTTGTCCACTGGATCAGCCGTCGTCTTCTGCGGGATGAACCCGAACTGCATTTCGGGAACGAGCTCCGCACCGTAGGTGGTCTCGGCGCCGTAGCCGGTGTCACCAGCCATGACCCACCAGTCGTGGTCAGGGCCACCCTCGAGGGTGGTGGTCTGCAGCCAGTCCTTCTTGCCATCTGGCTGACGAACAGTGGTGCCGTAGCGGCTTGGGAACAGGTTCGGGATGGTGATGTCACCGTTTTGATCCGAGATGCACTTGCCGTTAACCGAGGCGAACGTGATGGTGCCGCTAACAGCAGCGCTGTTTCGCTCGGACACCGTGACGCGAACGTAGGCCGGGTGGCGGTTGGCTACGGGACCGTTGTTCACAGCAGCCACGTTGTTGACTGCATTGACGTAGGCATTCGTGCCGATACCGGTACCGGTCACCTCAGCGCCCACGAACGGTGCGGTTGAACCGGCCGGCAGGGCGATGGTGTAAGACTGAGCAGCACCATCAGCGAGGTTGTTTCGACGGTTGTATGGTCCGGCCGCGGTATCGGTGTTGACGACAGGTGCCGAGATGATCGGGGCACCAGTGGCATCGAGTTTCACCGCGCCATTCGGATGTGCCGGATCGTAGTCAGGTGACGTCGGATCGGTGCTGGTGTGGTCATAGACCGTACACAGGGGGTTGCCGAAGACATCCGTGCTGACATCACCAAGCTGGTCGGTGAGGTAGGCACGGAAGCCCTGAAGGCCCTGCTCGGCGTCGATCTCGTAGGTGCCATCAACCGGGGCGGCATCCTGGAACACGCGGATGCGCAGGGTACCCGTGGGGAGCGGCCCCTCGTTCACTCGCACATTGACCGGTGCGGCCATGGGGACGGTGAAACGCGCACCACCGATCTCCGCGTTCGCATTGACAACCTGACCATCAACAGTGGCGAGGTCTGCCTTCACCGAGATGATGTAGTTGCCATCCGGAAGGTTCGTGACCGAGTTGAGGTCGTTGTGGGCCACGCCAGCGGCGTCGACACCCTGCTCACCCTGGGTCACGATGGGGTCGCCCGTGTTTGAATCACGGGTACCGCCCCACTCACAGTGGTTCGGGTACATCGGGTCGTACTTGACCGTTGCCGTGTCATTTGAACTCGGCTTACAGGCCTGGAACGTCTGACCCGGAAGTGACACGTCCACGTTGTGGTAAGGATCGTGGTACGTGGCGACGTAGTTCGGGTCAGCCGGATCCGTGGGGTACGTGTAGGTCGTCTGGTAGGGGTTACCAATGTTGACCTTCTGGATCAGGAACTTGTAGTGCGTGGCCGGATCATTCGCGTGAATGTATCCAGGGCCCGTGTTCTGACTTGTGTTGAACACAACGTTCACAGCACCGGCATCCGTTGAGGACCCAGTGCCAGCCGTCAGGTTGTTTGTGGTTGCCACAGCAGCATTGGCAGCTGGTGCAGCAATTGCGCCAGCGGCAGCCATGGTGCCAATGGCAAGTGCCGCAGCTGCAATCGCCGAGGTGATTCGACGGCCAGGGCCGGCGAAACGACCACGAACGCCTGCAACGGCGGCCGAGGAATTGGAGGACATGAGGCTCTCCCAAGCAGTAGGACGGTTCATGACGCGATCGTTGACGTGCGTAGGGTGAAACTGCGGAGCAGTTCGGACAATGTGGTCTGCCGTTGCTCAACAAGAGCCACAGCCGAACTCACCAGGGGTGCGGTACGTGTTCCAGCGCGGGTGATACCGGCTGGAGACGCGAGTTCGACGATCGCTATGCGACCGTCAAATCCGGTGTCGGCACACACATTGCAACCGACCCCGTGGATAAACGTGGTGGAAGGTGATCCACCCAGCTCCGTCCACGCCACACGCTCTGCGTCTGACGGGTGGAACGTTGTAGAGCAGGCACCGCATACACGACGTACGAGGCGCTGCCCAACGATCAGAACGGCCTCACTGGCGAGATCTTCGCGAGTGAGGTTGAAACGGTTCAGTGCTGCTGAGATGAGGTCGTCATTGGCTACTCGCATGCCCGCGATCACCAGACGACCTTCATTGCTCAGTTGTCGAACTGACGTTGCTACCGAGGGTGCAACGACATCTGTGAGGGCGATGACATCGGCCTGGGCCATGCGCACATGTGACAGTGCAGACAGGACGTCATCTTCTGCGCCGGCGTGGATGCGAAGACATCCCGCCGACTGCGTGCTGTGGTCTGAGGAAATCACCGAGACGAGCCGCTCATCGGAGTCGATCTCATCGAGGATCGCGCGCACGGTCGTAGGAACCCCAGAGTCGACTGGTCCGACGACGAGGAGCATTCCGTTGTAGCGCTCGAGGTGCTCACGAATCTCCGCAACGATTGCGGTCGAGAAGCCGAGGTCGTCCAGTGAACGAACGCCGATCTGCGGGATCTCCATGACGATGGTCTGCGACCACCCACGCGATGCGATCGATACCGAGAGCGACTCACCGGATGCGGTGGTCAAGGTCGAAACGGCGACCTCTCCATCTGGGTGAGCAGCGCTCTGACTATGGAATGCGCGCTTGAGCGACGAGGTGAACTCAGCATTAAGCACACACACAACCCGCCAGATTCCGTCAACCCGAAGGCGAAGTGACGTGGTGGACGACGACGTGAGTTCGAACCTTGCAGTGGATGCGCCGAGGAAGCGACCCACCCGGATGATCGCACCCACCGGGTCGACGGATGAGCCGTTGAAGGCGATATCGGTGATGTCACGTGAACGGATCGAGGCGGCGATCTCAGCCTCAGACGCGACGTGGAGCTTGATCTGGTAGCCCGTCAGTTCACGGAGCTCTGCCAGCAACTCCCCCGTGGGATGGGCAGTAGCCACGTGCAGGACATCCCCATCAATATCCAGGGGAACGCACGAAAGGCGCCGACAGTCGTCGGCGCTGAGCGAGGTTCCGGCTGGGGGAAGTGGCGGTCCGGTTCGCAGGTCTACCACGGTGAGCTTGTGGTGCAGGGCAAGAGCTGCAAGGACTTGATCTGAGGAAATTGCACTCCAGCGACTCAGAACATCCAGGAATGCTTCGCCCGTCATCTCATGCTCGACGAAAGCTGCGTCGGCAATGCGGCGCTCGACACCAGTAGTTGAAACAATGAGGTCGACCAACGCGGCCGCGTCGGACTGCTCATTATCCATGTGCTGCATGGTGTTTCGCGGCATCGGAATGACGCGCGATCGCACATCGGCAACGGCATCTGCCGTTCCCGTGCCGTTGGGTTCGTGGCCCACGCGCGCTCCTAAAATCTCGGGTCGGTGGTGACGTTTTTCAACGTCGCCATGGAACCCGCGGGCATGCGGGCTCCAGATCAACATGACGAGGTAACCAGTGAGCGTGGGTGGTTCAACATCCCTAAATGGAGTCCACGCAGAAACGAAAAGCCCCCCAATGTGGGGGGTTAGGGAATTTCACTCTGGGTGACCAAAGCGGGGGTGGGCCGCATTTACCGCGAGACGAGGCGGTGAACCTTCGTCCATTCGGGTTAACAATCCCTCACGAGCTCCCCCAACGAGGGGAGATTGGATCATCACCCATTCGGCCCAGTCACTTGGAGGGACCTATGGACGATACGTACATTGGTGACACCAGAGCGGTGACACACCACTCGGCGGATCCTACGTTCGGCCAGGGGTACATCGACCCAAAAGCGGGTCAATGTGATGTAAACTGGTCGAAAATTGGACAAAACTTTACCGTCGAAGCTGAGCGAGGAGGCGACATGGCTGCCAGCAAGGAATCAGTACCCGGTCGTCAGGCCGACTTGGTTCGAGTTCTCGTCGTGGACGATCACCGCACGATCGCAGAGTTGCTCGGTGCAATGATCCGTTCTCAGCCGGATTTGGAATGTGTCGCAAATGTCTATTCAGCGGACGATGCGGAGCAATTCGTATCCAATTCCGCTATCGCACCTGACGTTGCGATTATCGACGTGGATATGCCCGGTCGGGATGGCTTGGCGTTGGCCGCGCGTTTGATCGAACTCAACCCCGCAATGCGCGTGGTGATCATGACCTCACATGCCACCCCGGAGATCTTCGCCCGGGCCACTGCTGCTGGTGCCGCCGCCTTCATCCCGAAAGAGTCAGCACTCGACGACATCCTCGATGCAGTTCG
>CAXBQZ010000023.1:0-38601 GCA_963978055.1 uncultured bacterium | reverse complement strand
GCGGGTGTCACGTAGAGCCCTTGCTCGAGCAACAATAGCCAGTCTTCGTTGGCCCGGCGTACGGTTGGTCCATGTCCGATGTCCTGGCTCCGCTGGTCGACCTGCCCGGTGTGGCACCGGCCTGTGATCTGGCCAGATCCTGCGTCGACGCTGTTCTGTGGGACAGAGCCATCCGCGCCCGTGCCGCCGAGGTGGCCGGCCAGTCACGGCTTCGGGGTGCCTGGGCAACGGCGGCTATCGATGGGGCAGAGGTACGCCCGGATGCACTCCTGTCAGGTGATGCGCTCGATGGCTCACCCATGGGTAATGTCGTGGGGGCAGCGCTGGCACTGCAGGCGGAGATCCCCCGAAGCGTTGACACCTTCAGTCGAGCACCCCTTCAGGTGCTGTCCCATCTTCACGCGGTGGCAGCCACCGATTTTCAGAACGAGGATGACCGCGGACGTCTTCGCACCAATGATGAGGTCGATGACCCCCTGAGGCTGCCGGACCTACCCCCACCGCACGACGCGTCCGCACGGTTGGCTGCGCTCGCCCGCATCCTCACTACTGGCACCGCCGCGCCGGCTCTGGTCGTCGCCGGAATCGCACATGCAGAAGTTGCCACAATCCGGCCATTCACGTGGGGGTCAGGGATGGTCGCCCGGGCAATGACCCGGCTGGTGCTGGCTTCCCGTGGTGTTGATCCAGATGGATTGACGGTCAGTGAGGCGGGTCTGTTCGCGGCTGGAAGATCTCGATACATATCCGCACTCCGGGCGTATCAGTCGGCGACCCCAGATGGATTGGCACAGTGGCTCATCCTGCATGCTGATGCAGTGCGGGTGGGTGCTGATGAGAGTCGACGAATCTTCGCTGACCTGCCTAGCCGTTGAGCAGTCCTCTGATTCGACCAGCCACTCCAGCGGAGATGCTCCGGGAGAATGACTGTGTCATGTGGTGCTGATCCCGGAACACGACAACCCCTGCGTCCGTGACCTCTCGGCAGATCCGTCCGGGGCACAGCAGGTCCGTAAAGTCCACACTTGAGGCATTGTGGTGACCCACGATTGCGGCCTGCTCAGCAGCGATGAGGCTCTGTTCTCGAACGCTCGTCTTACCTATGAACGCGCACGCGGATGAATCCCGCATGTGTGCGGACAGACATTCAGTTCGATCAGAGGGTGCCCATGGAGTGTCCTGAAGTAGTGCAACTCGCTTTGCCTGGCCGAGGTCTGCAAGTAGTGCTGACGTGCCGTTCGCCCATGTGCTCTCTGCATTTTGAGCCGTCATGGGCTGTCCGGAAGAGTCAAGTACGGGAGTGGCTGATCCACTGCCGTAGCCACTTGATCGTCCGACAAGCACCAGATCTACTCCGCCGTGCGCGTTCAATGAGCGGATCTGCTGCAGAACTGAGGTGCGCCACGCATTGCAGGCGGTGTATGCCCCACCGACCTGGTCATTCGTTACCGTGACCTCGGCCATTGGGCAAGCACTCTTCGTCCAGGCGTAAAGCTTCCAACCGTTCTGCTGTGCGGCTCGGTTGAGAGCGGGGAACCAGTGCTGCGCGTGTGAGTCACCGACCAGAACGATCGTCTTCGAGCCATGTGGGTCGCCGAACAGGCAATCGGTTGCAACGGGCGTCTCGGTGAATGACTGATGACAGTCGCGCATCCCCGTCACGCCATCATCGGATGCGTCTAGTGCACTCATATTTGGGGTGGTGTTCGGCAGGGATGCCAGAACACTCGGATCGATGGACGCAGCATCTGCGGCACCGGCCACTGCAGTCGTTGTAGAGACAAGCGGGCCGGGCAGGGGTGCCACTGCGAGCACCACGGGAATGGTTGTGAGCGCTGCGCCGAGAATCAGGCTTGCGTTTGTGCTCGATTTGAGGAACTGCGAGTTGCGGATCGGATTCTCGATCCATCGGGTGCTGATGATTGCCATTACGAATGCGGCGATGACAGCAAGGCTGATGGCCCACCACGGTGCTGGAAGTGGCTCCCCATCGACAGTGATCTGAGATGTGAGGCTCCGTGCGAACACCAGCAGTGGCCAGTGCCACAGATAGAGGGAGTACGAGATCAGTCCGATGGCCACCAGTCGCGGGTGTGCCAGTAGGAGTGGGGTGCCACCATTGCGGATGCGGACACCCGACATGATCACCAACGCCGTACCGGTCACAGGTACGAGAGCAGCGGTACCCGGGTAGCTGGTGAAGTCGTTGAAGTGGACGGCGGAGAACAGGATCATCCCGAGCCCGATCCATCCAGCAAGCATGACGACCACCCGGGGAATCCGGCTGATGCTTCCCGACAGCGCGGCAAGTCCGGCTCCGATGGCGAGCTCCCAGGCTCTGGTCTGCAGGCCGTAGTACGACCAGCCTGGTTGCCGGGAGGTGAGCAGTGCCGACCACAGGAACGAGATCAGTCCCACCAGGCCGAGAGCGAGAATGATTCGTCGAAGTGCCTGAGTGTCGAATCGGTGCGATCGGGCAACCCCGATTCCGAGGGCGCCGAGGATGAGCATCGGCCAGAGCATGTAGAACTGCTCCTCGACTGCCAGTGACCAGTAGTGCAGCAGAGGGCTCGCGTTGACCTGGGCTGCAAAGTAATCAGTGGTCTGAAGAGCGAAATGCCAATTGGCCACATACAGCCCAGATGCGATCACGTCGCCATTGGTTCGATCGGCGGCCAGTGGAGACATCAGAGCGTGCGAAACAACAAGGGTGACCACGAGGACCAGCGCTGACGCCGGCAGCAGGCGCCGCGCGCGCCGGGCGTAGAAATCTCTGATGGAGATGGTCCCCGTTCGGGCGACCTCTGTCAGCAGAAGCCCAGTGATCAGGAATCCCGAGATTACGAAGAAGACATCGACGCCGACATAGCCACCTGAGATGAAACCGACGCCGGCGTGGTACGAGAGCACAAGCAGAATTGCCACTGCTCGAAGACCGTCGAGATCGCGACGGTGGGTGCTTGATTGCTGGGTACCAGATTGCTGGCGCGCTGGTGGTTGGCGCGGTGTGGGGCGTGCCGGTTGAACCCGCGGCTGACGTTCAACTCGCAGGCGCTCACGTTCGGGAGCGGTGGGCACATAGAAAAGTGTCTCTGACAACGGGCGTCTGACTTGGGAACTGCGCGTCGAGTCGCGCGCAGACTCTGTGAGCGGGATGTGGTGAACGGCTCAGCTCGCCACGGTGCGACGCCTGCTGGCGATCCAGGCGATGCCAGCAGCGGCAGCAGCACCACCGACGGCTCCACCCACGGCGAGCGCATTTCGTCGATTGTCTGGGGTGTTGAGGTCTTCAGTCAGCTCCATCAGTCGCTGCCGCGCTGACACCACGCCTTCCGGCTTGGCGAACTCCAGAAGTGGCCACCCTCGTTCCACGGCAACCTGGCGCAAGCGGGTATCGGCATTAACCGCATGTGGGTAGCCCACAGCTTCGAGCATTGGAAGGTCGGTGTGGCTGTCGCTGTAGGCAAAGGAGGTGGTCAGGTCGTATCCGTGCTCCTCGGCGAGCGCTCGAACGGCCTGCGCCTTACCTTCCGCGTATGCGTAGAAGGTGATTTCGCCGGTGTATCTGCCGTCGACGATATCTACCGCGGTGCCGACAGATCGATCGACGCCGAGGCGTTGCCCGATGATGTCCACGATGTCATGACCGGAGGAGCTGATGATGATCACATCGCGGCCCTGCTCCTGATGCATGGCGATCAGGTCCCGTGCCTCGGCGAACACGACCGGATCGATGATCGAGTCGTACGTCGTCTCGACGATGGTGCGCACCTGCTCGACATCCCAGTCGGTGACAAGTGCCGAAAGGTACCTTCGCATCTGGTCCATCTGGGCGGGTGTGGTGTCACTGGTGACAAACGAGAACTGAGCCACGGCACTCTTGATGACATCACCCGGACCGATAAGGCCCTGCCGGTACAACGGACGAGCGAACGCCAGTGAACTCGACACGGCCAAGATGGTCATGTCGAGGTCGAAGAAGGCGGCACTTCTCTTGGTCACATCTCGATGTTAGGCAGGTTCGCCGGGATTGGCAGGTTGTAACCACAGCCCTTGACCCATGCGTGTCGTCCCCAGAGCAAAGCGTCATCTGTCGTTAACCCATTGGATACGCGGACTCTCCTCATGTGATCAGGAAAGGTTCATCGTGGGCGGGGCGCCAGGTGCTGATCGTGGGATCAGATTCCGAACTTGTGGACGCGGTACGCCGGTGTGCGGTGGCATGTGGTGTCGAGGTGACGGAGGCGGTGTCCCTCGGGCAAGCACGCTCAGTGTGGATGAGTTCCACCTTTGTCGTTGTGCTCGATGAGGTCGCGAACGAGCGTCGTGTCGAAGTGATGAGCCGCCCCCGGGTCGTGGTTGTCACCCGTGACTCAGCGACGTCAACTCCGTGGCGGATGGCAGTCGACGTTGGTGCCGAGCAGGTACTCGATCTGAGTATCGGTGACACGTCACTGGTCGAGTACTTCACGCAGGAGAGTCAGGCCCGGGCACGGGTGGTCAGCGTGGTCGGCGGTTCAGGTGGAGCTGGGGCAAGTATCACGGCCGCTGCGCTCGTGCTGAGTGCGCGATCCCGTGGTCAGCGATGTGTTCTGGTCGATGCCGACCATGAGTCATCGGGGGCCGATCTTCTCCTCGGTCTCGACGAGACTCCGGGTCTGCGTTGGCACCACCTCAGCCCATCGGCTGGGCCACCTCCAGGTGAGCAGCTGTTCAGTTCACTGCCACGATCCGGCGAGTGCGCGGTGATCACCCGTGACCGCGGTGATCGATCTGGCCTTGATATCTCGCTGATCCGCTCCACGATTCGGGCGTTGCACGGGGTGGTTGATCTGATCGTCGTCGACATTCCACGTGGCGCAATCGAGCTCAGGGCTGAGTTGGCCGTCGAATCCGATGTCGTCTTTGTGGTTGTTACCTGTGATCTGCGCGGTGCAACGAGTGCGCGACCTGTTGTCGACTCCATTCGTGATCATGCTGATGTACGCCTGCTTGCCCGGCGGTCTCGTGGTGATTCACTCACCCCACCGGATATACGTGAGTGGCTGGATCTCCCACTTGGTGCGGTGCTGCCGAATGAGTCCGGTATTGCGTCATCGATCGACCGCGGTGAACCCATCTGTGGGCAGCGGCGCTCACGGTTGATTGCGGCCTGCTCGAGCCTTCTCACGGCGTGGGAGATATGACGGTCATCGATCCTGCCGCCGTCGATCGCGTACGTCATCAACTCGTCGCGGTTGGCAAGTCCCCGACGGTCACCGATGTGGCTCGAGCCTTGCGTGATGACGGAGTCCTGCTCGATGCGCCCGCCCTTCTGCTGGAGGCAGGCAGACTCTTTGCAGACTTGGCCGGGGTCGGGCCGCTGACGAATCTGCTCGCGGATCCACTCATTACCGATGTGCTCGTTACGTCCCCCACACAGGTATGGATCGATCGAGGATCTGGGATTGAGCCGACGGATGTCTCATTTCCCGATGAGGCGTCAGTTCGACGTCTCGCGCAGCGGCTCGCAAGTGCATGTGGACGTCGCTTGGACGAGTCCGTTCCGTTCTGTGACGCCCGACTCAGCGACGGCACCAGGTTTCATGCGGTGCTTTCACCTGTTGCGCTCTCGGGCACCTGCATAAGTTTGCGCGTGCCTCGACGTCACGACTTCGACATGACTGCACTGGTTGGCGCCAAGTCTGTCCCCCAGCGGATAGTTCCCTGGATTCAGGCAATCGTGGATGCGCGACTCAGCGTGCTGCTCACCGGTGGAACCGGTTCAGGGAAGACAACCTGGCTCAGCGTCCTGCTTGATCTGGTCGATCCAGATGAGCGAATCGTTCTGGTTGAGGACTCGGCGGAGCTGCATCCGCGGCATGCGCATGTGGTCAGACTCGAGTCCCGGCCACCGAACATTGAGGGTTCCGGGGCGATCTCCCTGCGCGATCTGGTCCGTCAGGCGTTGCGGATGCGCCCTGATCGACTGGTGGTGGGTGAGGTTCGCGGGGCCGAGGTTGTCGATCTCCTCGCAGCGATGAACACCGGACATGAAGGTGGCTTCGCCACCGTTCATGCCAACTCTGCGGTGGATGTCCCAGCTCGACTTGAGGCCCTCGGCCAGGCAGCTGGTCTCGACCGGGCGGCCGTGCACTCCCAGTTGGTCGCCGGTGTTGATGTGGTCATTCACCTGACCCGCGGTCGGGACGGACTTCGTCGCTGGACGTCGATATCGGTGGCCAGCCGCACGAAGGATGGGTGTGAGATCCGCGATGCTCTATTGATGCACAACGGCAGACTCTGCCGGGGTCCAGGTCTGGCACAGCTCCAGCAGCGGCTGGGCGACCATGCGCCCGCCATTTAGGGGGTGATTCTCGATGTCCATCCTGATCGGGATACTCGTCTGCACCTTTGTTCTCCTACTCACCAATCGCCCGGGTCCACATGGTCGACCTCGACGATTGCCGATCGCGTGGCCGCCAATCCCCACGCGGGCCAGACGTCGCTCTGAACTTACGTTCGTCGATTCATTGATCGGTGAGCTCACAGTGGGACGAGATCCTCTCAGCGCACTGGTCACCGCCGCTGAGGCATCGGATCCACCGGTTGCGCACAATGCCTGGGTTGCCGCCCGGACCGGGGGTGATATTGGGGTAGCCTTGATGAGCGAATCGTCTGACACTCTGCGGAGTGTCGGTGCCTGCTGGATCGTGGCCTCCACATCAGGTGCTGGCTTGGTCAAGGCGCTTACGTCCATCGCCGAATCGGCTCGGGCACGGGAACGGAACCGGCAGGCCGTTGAGGTAGCAGTAGCCGAACCCAGAGCGGCGGCCTTGGTTGTCGCCCTACTCCCAGGTGTGGGCCTCGGTATGGGTTCGATGCTGGGCAGCAGCCCATTTGGTTGGCTGTTGGGAACAACTATTGGTCGAGTCATCCTTCTGAGCGCTATGTGCCTTGAACTGCTCGGCTGCTGGTGGTCGTGGCACATCATTCAGAAGGTGCGGGATCCGTCATGACCACCGTTGGCTTCGTGACTGCCGCCGCAGTGGCCCTCGTCATTGTTCTCCTGCTGCCAGGGGATCCCCATCCGATCGGGCGAAAGCGCGCACGGTGGGGTCTGGGAATCCCTCGATGGCTCGCACCCGTCGTGCTGTTCGCCGGCGGCGCGATGCTGATTGGCGGTGGTCTCGGCGTGCTGATCGGAGGGGCCGCGGGCATCGCGGCCGCGATTCTGCTGCCACGCCTTGAATCCGGCCAAGCACGGCGCGAACGGCTGGCTCGGCAGAGCTGTCTTCCGCTGTTCGTAGAGCTCGTCGCGGCCTGCCTGTCAGCTGGAGTCAATACTGACGACTCACTTCTTGTCGCTGCGCAGGCTGTCGGACCTCCGTTGGAGGCGGAGATCGGATATGCGGTCACGTCTATTCGATGGGGGGCAGATCCTCGGACGGTATGGCGTGCGACTGCCCGAGTTGATGGCCTGGCCGAGCTCTCTCGGGCTCTGGAGAGATCACTTGAATCCGGTGCATCCTTGGCCGAACTGCTGCCACAACTCGCGCACGATGTGCGGGACCGCGAACGTACACAGGTTGAGGCCCGCACCCGGACAGCAGGGGTGCGACTGATGGCGCCACTGGGCCTGATGTTTCTGCCAGCGTTCGTCCTGTTGGGTGTGATCCCGGTGATCGCTTCGTGGGCCGGGTTGATTCTCGGGACATAGACGGATTTCGCGGCCGCGGGTCGGTGCCCGCGTCCACAGATCAGAACCACTGCGTGTCATCCGCCTTCAGCATGGGACGGCCCTCCGCGGCACGCCATGCACAACCAGAGTGTGGCCACCGGCGATGGTCGTCGGCCTTTCGGTGAGGAGTTGCACATGACGCGTCAACTAGATCGAGTGACTGGTTCGGTGGGAAAGACGGATCTGACGATCCGGCACATGGCCGCGAGGCTGAAGGCTCGAGTGATGTCGGCTCGAGTGATATCGGATCGAGGTGCGGCCACCGCAGAGTACGCAGTGGTCAGTGTTGCAGCAGCCGGACTGGGCGGCATTCTGATCAAACTGCTCACAAGTGACTGGTTCCAGGAGATCCTCAAGACCATCCTCAACTGGATTGTGAAGATCGTTCTGAACTTCTTCGGCTTCGGCGGCTGAACTCGGTGAAGGTGTTTCGTCGCACGCGGTCCGAGCAGGCAGAGTCACCCGACGCCGGCTCGGTCAGCGTGGAGGCCGCCATGGGGGTTCTTGCGATCCTGTTCGCGATCCTTGTGGCGGCCTGGTGCGCTGGGCTGCTGGTTGCACAACTGTCCGTCAGTGAGGCAGCGCGTGCTGCCGTTCGGGTGGCGGCTCGGGGTGAGGACGGCACAGCCGTCGATTCCGAGGCTCATCGACTTGTACCTTCGGCCCGCGTTGACATCTCACATGATGGGTCACATGTACGAGTGGTCGTCAGCCAGGAGGTAAGCCCGCCTGGAGTGCTGCGCGGGCTCGGCTCGTTTCTCCTGACGGGGTCAAGTGTGGCCGCACAGGAGATGAGTACATGACGGTGAGATCTCTCCGGCTCATCGGAGATGACGGGGGTATGGCCGCATTGGGAGCAATGATCTGCGTCGTGGTGCTCTCATGCACGCTTCTGGTGGCCACCACGTGTGCGGATCTGCTGTCGGCGCGCCAGCACGCGGCAGCTGCTGCGGACGTCTCGGCTCTGGCAGCTGCTCCAGAGGCCGTCATAGCTCCGGACGCGGCATGTGCGCGGGCACAGGAGATTGCTCTGGCGAACGGAGCTCGAATCGTCAGTTGTCGGGTGAACAACGATGAGGTGCTGGTCCAGGCCGCGGTGACCCCCCGAACATCGTGGGCTCGCTGGGTGGCGCGACTGGTTGCCACCACCGCTGACACGGTCGTTGCTGCGAAGGCGCAGATGGACCCGCCGGGCTGATCTACATCAGGTCGCTGCGGGCTGCGGGGCCTGTGCCAGCACCGCATCCAGCAGCACGACGGCACCATCCTTATCGAGTGGGTCATTGCCATTCCCGCATTTGGGCGACTGCACGCAGGACGGGCAGCCGGAGGTGCACTCACATGAGGAAATCGCATCTCTGGTGGCGCGTAGCCAAGTGGCCGCAGTGGTAAATCCACGCTCGGCAAAGCCGGCTCCACCAGGGTGACCGTCGTATACGAAGGAGGTCAGCCGCTCGGTCTGTTCATGACGGGCGGTGGACACTCCGCCGATATCCCATCGGTCACAGGTTGCGACCAGTGGAAGTAGGCCGATCGACGCATGCTCGGCTGCATGGGCACAACCGGGTAGGTCTACTTCTTTCAAACCCAGGTTCGCGATGCTGTCCTGGTTGATGGTCCACCACACCGCCGTTGTGTTCAGGTTTCGTGGCGGAAGGTCCAGGGGCTCCTCACCAAGTACCTCTCCGGTGAGGTAGCGCCGTTTGAGGAAGGCCACAACCTGTGACGACACGTCCACCGTGCCGAAGTACAGATCGGCATCACCCCAGGACTCGTGCGCGGTTACCTCACTGATCGTGATGTTCGTGATGTCGCGGGCAGTGGTGGTGTAGTCGACCGATTCTCTGTGGACCAGAGCGACCTGATCCTCGAGGGAGAGCTGATCGACGAGGTATGTGCTGCCTTGATGGACGTAGACCGCTCCGCGGTGGACGGTGGAGTGTGCCGCTCCCGGATCAACAGTGCCGAGTAATCGTCCCGTTCCATCCTCCACCACCTTGATCACACCCCCACCGATCCCGCGCAGATCGGTGAGGTCACTTGCCCGTTCCGGTCTGGTCCAGAACCATCCAGTTGGTCGGGCCCGCAAGAGGCCGCGCTGAACCAATTGGTCGACTGCAGCTTGGGCCGTCGGTCCGAAGGTAGCCAGATCAGCTTCGGTGATCGGTGCCTCGGCTGCTGCGGCGGCCAGATGTGGAGCGAGCACGTAGATATTGGTGGGATCGAACACAGCAGCCTCGACTGGCTGACCGAAGATCGCTTCCGGGTGATGAACCAGATAGGTATCGAGTGGATCATCGCGGGCAACGAGGATGCTGAGTGCTGCTTGACCCGATCGACCTGCTCGACCAGCCTGCTGCCAGAGTGAGGCCCTGGTCCCTGGCCACCCGCACATCAGAACCGTGTCAAGACCGGTGACGTCAATGCCCAGTTCAAGGGCATTCGTCGCGGCAACTCCGAGCAGCTGCCCCGATCGCAGAGCCTGCTCAAGTGCTCGTCGCTCCTCAGGCAGGTAGCCGGCGCGATACGCGGCGACCCTGTTCATCAGATCTGGATCTACCTCAGCCAACGTGTCCCGGGCTGTCATCGCAACGGCCTCAACCCCTCGACGGGAGCGGATGAAAGCAAGTGTTCGGGCGCCTTCGACCACGAGATCAGTCAGGAGTGACGCAGTCTCCGCCGTGGCACTGCGTCTGGTCGGAGCATCGTTTTCCCCGCCGTGGTCGCGAAGGGCTGGCTCCCACAGGGCGAAGGTCATCGGTCCACGAGGTGAGGAGTCCTGTGTAATCGCAATGACCTCACGGCCAATCAGGCGACTGGTGGAAACCTCGGGAGCACCTGATGTCGCTGAGGCAGCGATGAACGTCGGGGTCGAACCGTAGAGGGCCGCCACTCTCGTGAGTCGACGCAGGACTTGGGCGACATGGGAGCCGAAGACACCGCGGTAGACATGGCACTCGTCCACCACGACATATGTGAGCGCGCGAAGAAATGATGCCCATCGTGCGTGGCCTGGCAGCAGGGATCGATGTAGAAGGTCTGGGTTGGTGAGCACATAGGACGCATGTGCACGGATCCAGGCTCGTTCCTCATTCGGCGTATCCCCGTCATAAACCGCACAGCGCAGGTCGGCCAACTCGAGTTCGTGCAGTGCCCGCAACTGGTCGTTGGCAAGGGCCTTGGTGGGGGAGAGATAGAGGACAGTCGCACCACGACCGTTCGGTGCTGTGGCACCGTCGAGTGCACTGGTGAGCGCGGGCATCAGGAATGCCAGGGATTTACCGGACGCTGTGCCAGTGGCGACCACGACATCGCGTCCGCTGTGCGCCAACTCCGCCGCATCCGCCTGGTGTGCCCAGGGGTTGGTGATTCCACCTCGCCCGACGGCATCGCGAACCTGTGGATGCAGCCAATCTGGCCAGCCGACGGCTGTGCCTGCCCGGGATGGCAGGTGCTCGACATGCACTAACCGTTCAGGTGCCGTGCCCGCCAGTCGACGAAGCAGCTGCTCTGGATCGGAATGCACAACTAGATCCTTGCCGACACGGGGACTTTTCGCGCAGCGGTGTGCCACAGTTCTGGTGTGGAACTAAACGTCACAACCCGCTCCGAGTCGCAGTGCACCGTCGTCGCCGCCGCTGGTGAGGTTGATGTGTTCACCGCCCCGACCCTTGATGAAGCCCTCTCGGCTGCGATCGGTGCGGGTGGCAGTTGCATCATCGTGGACCTGTCCGGGGTGGACTTCCTTGACTCCACTGGTTTGTCTGTCCTGGTGAAGGCACTCAAGCGCATCCGAGAGGCCGGTGGCTCACTCGATGTAGTTGTGAGTGCTGACCGCGTGGCCAAGGTGTTCCGGCTCACGGGCTTGGACAAGGTGATACCGCTTCACTCCAGTCTGGCTGACGCACTGAGCGATTCCGCGGCTTCTGACGGCTCAGGGGAAGACAGAACAAACTACGACGAGCCCGCGCAGGACTCCTGATCGTGCAGCAAGCCCGTCTGAGCATTCCGCCGGCCCCGGAGCATGTGCGACTGGTCCGCCTGGTCGTGGCTGCGGCCGCCAGACGCGCAGGACTTGCTGATGAGCAGCTGGATGATGTCCGGCTGGCCGTGGGTGAAGCGGTTTCTCGGGCGGTGTCCCGCCAGAAGGCCAGCCAATCCGAGTCCGAGGTTCACATCGCCATCATTGATGCGGCGGAAAGCTTCAGTGTTGAGGTGACCGATGATGCTCCGGCCCAGATGTCGGACCTTGACGACGGCGTGGCATTAGCCCTGATCAGCGCCCTGGCGCCCGTTGTCGAACAAGTCGACCGAACGCTCATATTGCGCTGGGAGCAGCCGACTGCGTGACGGCGATCCGGTACCACTGAACCGATGTAGACACAGCTCCACTGGGTGAACTAGTCACCGGCTCTGCGAATGTGACGCAAACCGCAGTCGAATCGGGCATCCCGATGGTGGTCCACATCACATTTCCCCATAGACTTCAGGCCATTCGTGGGTTGCTCCAAGTGACCAACCCGTCTATACCAAGGAGTTCATGCATGTCGTCGCCCCTGATCGCCGCTGTGACGATCTCCGGAACGAACCAGACTCTTGTTGCCGTCGTCGCGCTGATCGCGATTGCGGCACTCGGAGTTGCCTGGGTTCTGGTCCGTGAGGTTCTGTCCGCTGACGAGGGAACCGAGAATATGAAGGAGATTGCTGCTGCCGTGCAGGAAGGTGCGGCCGCCTATCTCTCCCGTCAGTTCCGGACCCTGTTCCCGTTCGCAGCCCTGGTGTTCGTGCTGCTGTTCCTATTGCCAGCCGATACCACCTCGGAGAAGATCGGCCGCTCAGCCTTCTTCGTCATTGGCGCGCTGTTCTCCGCCATCACCGGCTACACCGGTATGTGGCTGGCAGTTCGCGGAAATGTCCGAGTTGCTGCTGCGGCCAACACCACGGGCGAGCAGGATGCGATGCGTATCGCGTTCCGCACCGGTGGTGTTGCCGGAATGTTCACCGTGGGCCTGGGCCTGCTGGGTGCGGCCATCGTCGTCCTGGTCTACAAGGATCAGGCCCCAACTGTTCTTGAGGGCTTCGGTTTCGGAGCCGCACTGCTCGCGATGTTCATGCGTGTTGGTGGCGGTATCTTCACCAAGGCCGCTGACGTCGGCGCTGACCTCGTCGGCAAGGTTGAGCAGGGCATCCCGGAGGATGACCCCCGCAACGCCGCCACCATTGCCGATAACGTCGGTGACAACGTCGGTGACTGTGCGGGTATGGCCGCGGACCTGTTCGAGTCTTACTCGGTCACCCTGGTGGCCGCACTCATCCTCGGGAAGGCCGCCTTCGGCTCCGCCGGTCTGGTCTTCCCGCTTCTGGTGCCTGCCATCGGCGTCATCACCGCCGTGATCGGTATCTTCGCCGTCGCCCCGCGCGCTGGTGATCGTTCCGGCATGTCGGCGATCAACCGCGGCTTCTTCATTTCGGCTGTCATCTCCGCACTCCTCGTGGGTGCAATGACCTGGATCTACCTGCCTGACTCGATGGCGAAGTTCGGCGATGTCGATCCGCTCGCTCTGGGTCTGACGAACCCTGCCGCTGTCAACCCGCGCATCATCGCCATCAGTGCAGTGCTCATCGGAATCGTGTTGGCTGCCGCAATCCAGCAGCTCACCGGCTACTTCACCGAGACCAACCGTCGTCCGGTTGATGATGTGTCGAAGTCTTCGTTGACCGGCCCAGCCACCGTCATCCTGAACGGTATCTCTGTGGGCCTTGAGTCCGCGGTGTACAGCGCACTTCTCATCGGTGCTGCCGTGTACGGTGCATACCTGCTTGGGTCTGGCTCGATCACGCTGTCGCTGTTCGCGATCGCACTTGCTGGTTGTGGCCTTCTCACCACCGTCGGCGTCATCGTCTCGATGGACACCTTCGGTCCGGTTTCGGATAACGCTCAGGGCATCGCCGAGATGTCGGGAGATGTGCATGGTGACGGTGCTCTCGTGCTCACGAAGCTCGATGCTGTTGGCAATACCACCAAGGCGATCACGAAGGGCATCGCCATCGCGACAGCCGTCCTGGCTGCAACCGCGCTGTTCGGTTCATTCCGAGACGCAGTTGTCAGCGCCACCAAGGCGGCCATCGCAGGCGGAAGCGTCGTCGTTCCGGATGTTGTGGATCGGGCCCAGTACGGTGCCGACCTCGATGTCTCGAATCCGCGCAACCTGGTTGGCCTGCTCATCGGTGCAGCCGTTGTGTTCTTCTTCTCAGGCCTTGCCATCAACGCGGTCTCCCGCGCTGCTGGTGCGGTGATCTTCGAAGTGCGCCGCCAGTTCAAGGAGCACCCCGGAATCATGGAAGGCACCGAGAAGCCGGAATACGCAAAGGTGGTCGACATCGTCACCCGCGATTCACTCCGTGAACTCGCAACCCCAGGTCTGCTTGCGGTCCTGGCTCCGATTGCCGTGGGCTTCAGCCTCGGCATCGGCGCTCTTGGCTGCTACCTGGCGGGAACGATTGCCACTGGAACCCTGATGGCTGTCTTCCTGTCCAACTCCGGTGGTGCATGGGACAACGCCAAGAAGTTCGTCGAGGACGGAAACTTCGGTGGCAAGGGCTCTGAGGCACATGCGGCCACCGTCATCGGTGACACCGTCGGTGATCCCTTCAAGGACACCGCTGGTCCTGCGATCAACCCGCTCATCAAGGTGATGAACCTGGTGGCTCTGCTCGTTGCTCCGGCCGCCGTGTCACTTGCGCTGGGTGGACAGACCCTGCTCCGCTGGGGAATCGCCCTTCTCGCCCTTGCGATCATCGTCATCTCGACGCTGATCTCCAAGCGTCGTGATGTGGCTGTTGACGCAGAGGAGATCGCCGCAGCTCAGGCTGCTTAATCACCAGCACGTCAACTGTGGGCCTCGAGATTCTCGGGGCCCACAGTTATGTCCGCGGCGCGAATTCGGCGACAACCGCGAGACACTTGGGTCATGTTGACCCCGGCACAGGTTCAGACGGCCACCAGACTGCGGCAGATCTTCCTCGAGGCGGGATTCACTGCCGATGGAGTTCTGGGGCTGCTGGGGGCATCTGCATATGCGGCGCTTGCCCGGGACGAGTTTGTTCCCGCCCGCAGAGTCCTGCAGGACAAGGCTGGACTGCTTGTTGACCTCGTGCGGTTGTTCATCGTTGACGAGGTTCTGGATGCCCATGATCTGAGTGAAGGATTTCCGGTGGCGGAGCTCCGCAGTCTGGATCTCATCGAAGGTGGTGAGCAGATCCACGCGGTCGTGGACGTACGTCCCTATGGTGAGCCGGACACTGACTGGTACGTCGTGAGTGATCACTCCGCCGGACGGGGAGCCAGATCCCGTCATGAGGTGGCGGTCGATCACGTCCTCGGAGTCGGGGGAGCCTCGCTCACTCTGGCCCGTATCACTCCGCGCATACCTGTTGATCGTGCCTTGGATATCGGGACTGGTTGTGGTGTGCAGGCCCTGCACCTGAGTCGGCACAGCCGCGATGTCGTGGCGACCGACAACAATCCCCGAGCTCTCCTATGTGCCCAGCTCACCGCGGCTCTGTCGGGGTACCGCTGGGACCTGCTGGAAGGGTCGTTCCTGGACCCGGTGGTCGGTGAGACCTTCGACCTCATCGTGTCCAATCCACCCTTCGTCATCTCGCCAGGGCATCGATATACGTACCGGGATTCAGGGCTGGCTGCCGATGAACTCGGACGGCAGTTGGTAGGACGGATCCCGCAGTATCTGCGTCCAGGTGGGGTGGCGGTGTTCCTGGCGAATTGGCTGCACATTCGGGATCAGGATTGGCGAGAACGGGTCACTGACTGGGTTCGGGGATCGGGCTGCTCGGCATGGATTGCCCAGCGAGAGGTTCAGGAACCCGCTGAATACGTCGGCCTCTGGCTGCGGGACGCGGGCCATGCAGGCCCGGATCAGGATCGTCGTTATGAGGAGTGGTTACAGGCCCTCGAAGAATGGGGAACGACCGCAATCGGCTTCGGCTGGATTGTGCTCACCCCATCGTCCGAGCCGTGGATTCAGGTCGAGGACGTGTCGACCGCAAAGCGCCAGCCGGGCGGAGCCGAGGTGATGGAGTCGCTCGACCACTTCCAATGTCTGCAGAAGTTTGATGCGGTGGCCATGCTCTCGGGTATACCAACGGTCGCGGCTGGGGTTGTCCTGCAGGAGACGCAGTTGGCCACCTCCGATGGCCACTGGTCCGGGGGGCCCGCCACCCTTGTTCATCCATCCTGGCGACAGGACGAGTTTCTGGACGCTGTGACGAAGGTGATGATCAATCTTTGTGATGGTCAGCGAACGGTCACCCAGGTGATCGATGATGCGGCCGCACAACTCCAATCAGATCCAGATGAGGTTCTGGCAATTGGTCTGTTCCGGTTACGCGAGCTGGTTGGCCGGGGGTTCCTGCATCTGGCCAGAGGTCACTGATGTCAAGGTTCTGACCTGCGACGATGTACATTCTGCTGAGCAGAGTTTGACAGATGACCCCCTAGGAGCGTCAGACTCCGCCTGATCGTTCGTACGTATCATCGGCTACGGTGTGCTGAATCTGTGTGGAAGGAGGGCTTGTGGCTGACAAGGGTGCTGCACGTCGACTTGTGATTGTGGAGTCCCCAGCCAAGGCCAAGACGATTCAGGGTTACCTCGGTGAAGGCTACGAGGTTGAGGCCTCGGTGGGCCATATCCGCGATCTGCCGAAGCGTGCAGCTGATATCCCCGCCCAGTACAAGTCCCAACCCTGGTCAAGACTCGGCGTCGACGTCGATAACGGCTATTCCGCCCTCTACGTGGTTGATGCCGACAAGAAGACCAAGGTCGCCGAACTGAAGAAGAAGCTGGCAGATGCTGACGAACTCTTCCTCGCCACTGATGAGGACCGCGAGGGTGAGGCGATTGCCTGGCACCTTCTGGAGGTACTCAAGCCCAAGGTCCCAGTTCGTCGGATGGTATTCCACGAGATCACCAAGGATGCAATCCGTCGTGCCGTCGATGAGACGCGCGATCTCGACACCAGTCTTGTAGATGCTCAGGAGACCCGACGGATCCTGGACCGCCTCTATGGCTACGAGGTCTCACCTGTTCTCTGGAAGAAGGTGATGACCGGTCTTTCTGCGGGTCGGGTGCAGTCGGTGGCCACGCGTCTGGTGGTCGAGCGGGAGCGCGAGCGCATCGCATTCCGCGCTGCGAGCTACTGGGATATTGAGGGTCTTTTCGATCCGGGTTCCTTCACTGCCACGCTGATCGCCGTCGATGGCGCCAGAGTTGCCACGGGTAAGGATTTCTCCCAGCAGGGCGAGCTGGTACGTGAGGGTGCTGCTCACCTGTCCGAGGCATCGGCCACCTCACTTGCCGAGGGTCTGTCTGGTGCCACTTTCACCGTCCGGTCGGTTGAGGACAAGCCTTACCGTCGCTCACCAGCTGCACCCTTCATGACTTCCACCCTTCAGCAGGAGGCCAGCCGTAAGCTCCGCTGGGGTGCTCAGCGGACGATGCGGGTGGCGCAGGGACTCTACGAGCGTGGGTTCATCACCTATATGCGTACTGACTCGACGACCCTGTCCGAGTCCTCTATGACGGCCGCTCGCGCGCAGGCAGCGCAACTGTACGGAGCCGATCACGTCAGCGAGGTGCCACGTCGGTATGACCGCAAGGTCAAGAATGCGCAGGAAGCCCACGAGGCCATCCGTCCCGCTGGTGACGTGTTCCGCACCCCGGCCGAGGTCGCCGGTGAATTGCGTGGTGATGATTTCGCGCTGTACGACCTGATCTGGAAGCGAACCGTGGCCTCACAGATGGCAGATGCCCGCGGACAGACTGCCACGATCAAACTCGGCGCGGTCTCCACTGACGGTCGTGATGCGGAGTTCTCAGCCAGCGGAACTGTCATTACCTTCCGCGGATTCATGGCTGCCTATGAAGAGTCCGTGGATGAGGATGCCGATCGCAGCGGGGATGACGCAGAGCGTCGCCTGCCACTACTGGCGGTCGGCGACTCGGTCACCGCTGTACGGCTCGACCCCGATGGCCACTCCACCACACCTCCTGCTCGCTACACGGAGGCATCACTGGTCAAGGCGCTGGAAGAGCGTGGCATCGGACGTCCGTCCACCTATGCATCGATCATGGGCACCATCGTTGATCGCGGCTATGTGATCAAACGCGGCTCAGCACTCGTACCTTCCTTCCTTGCCTTCGCCGTGACTCGACTCATGGAAGAGCACTTCACCCGCCTGGTTGACTACGACTTCACAGCTCGGCTCGAGGAGATCCTCGATACGGTCGCCGCCGGTGACAGCAATCGCGTCGAGGTGCTGGATCGGTTCTACCGAGGCAGCGGAAGTGACGAGTTTGCCGGCCTGCACACCCTCGTGACCGGGCTGGGTGATATCGATGCTCGCGAGATCTCATCCTTCCCGATCCCGGACTCTGACATCGTGCTTCGGGTGGGCAAGTACGGTGCCTACATCGAGCGGGATGGGGAGCGGGCAAATGTTCCGCCTGATATTGCCCCCGATGAACTGACGGCGCAGAAGGCCCAGGAGTTACTCGATCTGCCTTCGGGGGATCGTGAGTTGGGGCTTGATCCCGAAACGGGTCGCGTGGTCATGGCCAAGTCGGGCCGCTACGGACCGTACGTCACCGAGGTGCTGGAGGAGTCGGCACCCAAGTCAGCCAAGCCCCGCACGGGTTCACTGTTCTCGACGATGAGCCTGGACACCGTCACCCTGGAGCAGGCGTTGCAACTGCTGTCGCTACCACGGGTGGTGGGTGCCGATCCGGCTGACGGGGTTGTGATCACCACGCAGAACGGGCGCTATGGTCCGTACCTGAGTAAGGACAAGGACTCTCGCTCGCTACCCGATGAAGATTCGATCTTCACCCTGACGATCGAAGAGGCTCTGGCGATTCTTGCTCAACCCAAGCAGCGTCGTGGTCAGGCAGCAGCCAAGCCAGCCATCATCGTCGGAGTGGACCCCTCGACCAATCGCGAGGTTCAACTCAAGGAGGGTCGCTTCGGACCCTACGTCACTGATGGTGAGACCAACGCATCCCTTCGTCGAGCAGACGACCCAGCCACGATTTCCATCGATCGGGCCGCGGATCTGCTGGCAGAGCGTCGGGCCAAGGATGAGAGTGATCCGAAGAAGGTGAAGAAGGCAGCGGCCAAGAAGTCCGCTGCAAAGAAGACCGCTGCCAAAAGGACAGCAACCAAGACTGCCGCCAAGACGGCCGCAAAGAAGACTGCAGCCGCGAAGTCCTGAACCACTGGCGCTAACTCTGGAGGACGCATGGTAGTCACCCGCGGGTTCGTGGGCCGTCGAACCGGTGATCGACTCCTGCCTCCAGGCCAGTACGACGTCGGGGATGACTGGCCGGTGCTTACCGCAGAGGTCACTCCGAATGTGCGCACCGACTCGTGGACGATCACGGTTGATGGTCTGGTGGACACACCAGTCACCTGGACGTGGGATGAAATGCTCGCGCTACCGCAGTCTGATTACCGCGGTGATATCCACTGTGTGACCACCTGGTCCAAGTTCGATACGCACTTCACCGGAGTAAGCGTCGATGTGCTTCTGGATGCCGCCGGCCCCCTTCCCAACGCGGGCTTCGTCCTCGCCCGCTCGACGACGGGCTACACCACCAACATCCCGCTCAATGACCTTGTGGATGGCAAGGCGTGGGTGGTGTGGCTCTACAACGGTCTGCCGCTCACGTCACACCATGGGGGTCCTGTCCGCCTCCTGGTCCCACATCTGTACTTCTGGAAGAGTGCGAAGTGGATTACGCGGCTGACCCTTCTCGAGGAGGATTCACAGGGGTTCTGGGAGGTCAACGGCTACCACGATCGTGGCGACCCGTGGCTCGAGCAGCGGTATCAGGGTGACTGACATGAGTGACGCAACAATGTCACCGACCGTGGATGCACCCCATGGGGGCTGGAACCGTGCTGTTGTCCGTCAGGTGATGCATCCGACGAGTCGACTCGTCATGGTGCACCTGGACGTTGAGAACTTCATGGCGCACATGCCTGGACAGCGATACGTCGTTCGTCTGACTGCCGAGGATGGCTACACCGCATCGCGTTCCTATTCGATTGCGTCCGCACCCTCAGAGCCACTGGTCGAGCTGTGTGTGGAACGAGTCGATCGCGGCGAGGTCTCAACTCACCTTGTCGATGTGCTGGAGGTCGGTGACGAACTCGAGGTGCGCGGACCCATTGGCGGTTGGTTCGCCTGGGATGGGGTGACTCCAGCCTTGGCGATCGGCGGCGGAACCGGGGTGGTTCCCCTTGTCTCGATGTTCCGCCATGCCCGCACCCTGGGTCGGGTCGAAGACCTCTGCCTCATTGGCGCGGCCCGCACATTTGATGAGCTGCCATACGCCGATGAGCTCTCTCAGGGTTGCGGTGTGCTGGCCCTGTCCCGTGAGGATGCCCCCGCTCTCAGCGGTGCCAGCGCCGGTCGACCGGCAGGACATATCCGCGCTGAGGATCTGGTAGGTCATATCGAGGGCAAGGAACTCTTCTTCGTCTGCGGTTCCACCCGATTCGCCGAGACTGCGAGTTCACTGCTTGTCGAACTTGGTGTGCCCACGCACCGAATCCGAGTTGAGCGCTTCGGAGTGGGTTAGGTGGCCGGTCCGATGACTGTGTCGGACCGGTTGTCGTAGTCTCAGGGGTATGTCGCCGCGCCCCGGACTCTTCATCGCCCTCGAGGGTGGTGATGGGGCTGGAAAGTCGACGCAGTCTCGGCTCCTGGCCGATGCCCTGACCGATGCCGGCCATGAAGTGGTCCTCACCCGCGAGCCGGGCGGTACCCCGGCCGCTGAGGCAATCCGAGCCATCGTCCTGTCACCGGAATTCGCAGGCTTGGGCGCCAGGGCCGAGGCGCTGCTGTTTGCGGCAGCCCGCGGTGAGCATGTTCACCGACTGATCCGTCCGGCACTCGAGCGAGGTGCTGTGGTGATCACGGACCGGTTCGTGGACTCATCGATCGCCTATCAAGGGGTTGCGCGGGGGCTTGGTGTGGACGTGATCTCGGAGATCAACCTGTGGGCAACCCAGGGGCTGCTGCCTGATCTCACAGTCCTGCTTGATGTGGAGGCGTCCGCTGGACTTGATCGGGCCACTGATCCGAATCGCCTTGAGGATGAGCCTGAGTCCTTTCACCACGCAGTGGTCGAGGCGTTCCGGCAGCGTGCGTCCGCTGATCCGGATCACTACCTGGTGATTCCTGCATCGAATCCGGTGGACGTGATCGCCGCGCAGATTCTCGACCGGGTACTCACTCAACTCGCGAAAGCTGGCCGTGACTCCCATGGCTGATGTCTTCGATGAGCTGATCGGGCAGGATGTGGCCGTTGCTCAACTGAAGGCTGCTGCCCATGATGCGCCTGCGGCCCGAGCCGGGGCACGAACCACCGCCATGACCCATGCATGGCTCATCACCGGACCCCCCGGCAGTGGTCGCTCGACCGCGGCTCTGGCCTTTGCCGCGGCGCTGGTCTGCCCTCGCGGTGGGTGCGGTGAGTGCGAGGAGTGTGACCTGGCGCGCCACTCGGCCCATGTCGATGTTGAGCACATCGTTCCCGAAGGGGTGGAATACGTCAGGACCGAGGTGGACCGCATCATGGAGCGGGCATCGTACGTACCGTCGAAATCCGCCTGGCAGGTGATCGTGGTGGAGGATGCGGATCGATTCAGCGATGTCGTTGCCAATTCGCTCCTCAAGAGCATCGAGGAGCCGGCACCGGGTACCGTCTGGATCCTGTGCGCCCCGAGTACCGAGGATGTACTTCCGACCATCAGGTCGCGCTGCCGGCACCTGCTGCTGGCAACTCCAAGTACGGCGCAGGTCGCTGCCGCACTTGTGGACTCATTGCACGTTGATCCAGCGATGGCTTCGTTCGCGGCTCGGGCCGCCCAGGGCCATATTGGACGAGCGCGGGCGTTGGCCACCGACGAGCAGGCACGACTTCGACGTCAGGATGTACTGCGGATACCCCTTCAACTCGGGGACTTGGGGTCCTGTCTTGTTCTGGCAGCAGAGCTGGTGGATACGGCCAATGCCAATGCAGCTTCGCTCTGCGATCCGCGTGACGAGGCGGAGGAACGGACAATCCGTGCAGCCTATGGCGATGGGGGGCGAGGCAAGGGACTTGCCATGAATGAGCGTCGTCTCAAGAGCGCTCTCAAAGATATGGCAGATCGACATAAGCGCCGCCGCCGCAGGGTGGTTCTTGATGAGCTCGATCGGGCTGTGGTGGACCTGATGGGCTTCTACCGGGACGTCATGGTCGTTCAGTTGGGCGCGCAGAGTGAACTTGTCAATGACGAGATGCGGCCCCAGATCGAGCGCGTGGCCGCCGGTGGTCGTCCACAGGAGACACTCTTGCGCGTAGACGCGCTGGAGCGGACTCGACATCTGCTCTCATCGAATGTGGCCCCACTGCTGGCGATGGAGTCCCTTGTTGTGACGCTGAAGGATCCCTCCCTGGCCTGAATCTGGGGCCGTTGGTGGTTCAGCGGTCAGCTGCTACACGCAACCCCTCGGCATATGACGAGAGCGCATCGGCAGCCGGACCCAGCACATCTTCAGCGGATCGACCGAGATCAGGTGAGGCAAGCATGTTGGCTGCTGCTGCAAGGAGCCGATCGTAGATATTGACTCCCTCGGCAAGGCGAACCTGCACGATGCGTGCGGACTGCTCCGCAGCGACCGCAGCTGCGGTGCCGGGAAGATCGCGGCGCATCTGATCAAGTAGGACGAGGCGACCGATCTGTGAAGCCAACTGGGGTGCGGCCTCGTTATCGGCATCACGTAGTTCCCTGCCAGCATCAGCATGTAACGCCGAAACCGCTGGGATCATTGTCACGACCTGACGTCGCACAGCCTCGACCCCGTTGGCCTCGCTGAACCCGATCGCATCCTTGCGCAGGTTGCGAGCCGTGCCCTGAGGCATCATCTGGACCAGCTGTGGAGCGGTGATGTTCTCCGACTCATGTTTTGCGCGTACAGCGATCACCGCTGACAAGGCCGAACCTGTGAGCAGCGCCCAAGGTGCAAATCCATCCGTGGCTGCATCGATGACACCAAGAACGGCCGCTGCCCCAGATACCGCGCTCATGGTGACCGCACGGCTCTTGAGGCGATTGACACGTCGATAGTGCTTCTTGACGGCCTTGTCGTGGCGCTCAATCGCCTTGACCTGATCGCGGGCAAGTTTGGTGTTGGACGCTTGAACCACAGCGTATGCCTCCACGACATCCAGACCCTGCGTGACGAGGTTGGTGACTCGTTCCGCGAGACGGGAGATGTCGTTCGGAGTGCTCATAGGGACACGTTAAGCCAGAAACGGTCGTAGTCTCGACCCGTGCCCATAGAAAATGCTCAAATCCATCTCGACAGCGCGTGGGGCCCGCTGGTATTCGATGCGGTGCACGCAGGTTCTGATGATGGTGAGCCGGTCATCCTGCTGCATGGATTTCCGCAGAACAGCTCTGAGTGGGCAGCGGTGATCCCAGCCCTGGCGTCACGGGGCTACAGCGTGGTGGCACCTGATCAACGGGGCTATTCGTCCGGTGCACGGCCAACCCAGGTGCAGGCCTACCGAACACCGGAACTCGCCGAGGACGTCATCTCGTTGATTCACGCTCTGGGTTGGCAGAGCGCACATATCGTGGGCCATGACTGGGGTGCCATCATCGGATGGTGGGTCGCCGCACTGCATCCCGAGGTGGTTCGCTCATTGACTGCCATCTCCGTTCCGCATCCCGGAGCCTTTGGCTCGGCCTTACTTCAGGATCCCATCCAGCGGGAGAAGTCGGGCTATATCGGCTTCTTTCGCAATGACCCGGTGAAGGCACGCGATGTCCTGCTTCGGGACGGCGGCATTACCTTGCGAACGATGTACGAGGGGGCGGTGTCTGACACGATGCTCGACACCTACCTTGACTTCTTCGGTGCGGATGATGGGGCGGCGTTGACTGCGGGCATGTACTGGTATGGCGCCATGAGTGAGCAGGAGATGATGGCTGTTCCGAAGGTGAGTGTTCCGACCACCTTCGTCTGGGGCGATCGAGATATCGCTATCAGCTCAACTGCGGCCAACGCCTGCTCCGAGTATGTGACGGGTGAGTTCGAGTTCAGGGTGCTTGACGGTCGCGGTCATTGGCTCCCTGATGAGGATCCTGCGGCCGTCATCAACGCCATAACCTTGAGGGTGGGCTGAACATGCCAAACATGATGGCCGTGACCTTCTCTCCGAACGGTCGGCTCTACTACCTGGATGCGGCAGGGGTTCGGGCAACAGTAGGTGATCGTGTCCTGTTTCCGACGTCCGTCGGCCCTGAGGTGGTTCAGGTGATCTGGGGTCCCGAATGGGTGGATGAGCCGATTGGCGGGCTGCCCGAGTGTGCGGGGGTGGCCTCGGTTGAAGACATCGAGCGTAATGAGGTGAATCGTCGCAAGCGCACCGAGATCAAGGTGGCTGCCCAGCGACTCATTCGCGAGCTTCGGCTGCCCATGAAGGTCAGCGCGGTCGACTGGGCTGATCGTGGCCACGATTCGGGCAGGCCAACGGCCACGATCTACTTCACTGCCCCGGGACGTATCGACTTCCGTGGGCTGGTCCGCGACCTGGCCAATGTGATTGACGCAAAGGTGCTGCTCACCCAGCTTTCGGCTCGGGACGACGCCCGTGTCCAGGGTGGTATTGGCTCCTGTGGCCGAGACACCTGCTGCTCGACCTTCCTAGTCGACTTCGAGCCTGTCACCCTGCAGATGGCCAAAGACCAGGATCTGCCGGCGAACCCGCTCAAGATCTCCGGGGCATGTGGGCGCCTGATGTGCTGTTTGAAATATGAGCACCCGATCTACGACGAGTTCAACAGCACAGCACCTGCCATTGGTGATCGGGTGCGCACCGAGGAGGGTGAAGGACGAGTCATCGGCCATGATGTGCCACGCGATCAGGTGGTGATTCGTCTGGACGCAGGTGGTCAGCGCAGTGTGTGCGACCGAGCATCGGCCTGCAGTGCGAGGGCAGCCTACGAGACTCGTTCCTGATCTGGTGGGAACTCGCCGACCCGGTGTGCCGTCAAACACAAGGGACGTGACAGGCTCGTCCCATTCGAATGTGTCTGATGGGAGTTCTGTGCGAGCCACAAGTCTGACCTCGCGGGCTGTCAAGGCAGCCGCGGCGGCCGCTATCGCGGCTGCGCTGGCAGCCTGTGGAGGCACCCTGGGACAGGTGACCCAGTCAGGCTCACCCGGTGCATGGATTCCCTCAGCAGTGCCGAGCAATTCGGATTCATCCTCGAGTTCACCGTCACCGAGCGGCTCTCCTGACGCACTCTCAAAGTTCTACGGCCAGCACTTGGTGTGGTCCGGATGTGGTGGTGACTTCCAGTGCTCCAAGCTGGTGGTGCCGGTGGACTATGCCGATCCGGCCGGAGCCACGACAAACGTGTCGGTCATCCGGCTGCGCTCATCGGATCCCGCTCAGCGCCTTGGTTCCCTCGTGATCAACCCCGGTGGTCCGGGCGGGTCAGGCGTCGACTTCGCACGTGCTGCCCGAGCGATCTACTCGCAGACGATTCTTGATCACTACACGATCGTCGGATTCGATCCGCGCGGGGTGGCATCATCCGATCCGGTCCAGTGTCTCAATGATGCTCAGACGGACGATTTCATCGCAGCTGATGGAACCCCGGATACACCGGCGGAGATCCTGCGACTGCAGGCACTTGGCAAGCTCTTTGCTGACTCCTGTTCAACTCGATCGCCGACTCTGTACGCACATGTTGATACCCGATCAGTTGCAAGAGATCTCGACATACTTCGCCAGGCTCTCGGTGATGAGAAACTCAACTACTTCGGCGCCTCGTACGGCACCTACCTTGGCGCCACCTACGCAGATCTGTTCCCAACACATGTGGGACGTATGGTTCTCGACGGAGCGATCGATCCGAGCCTGTCGAATGTCGATATCACCCATGGGCAGCTCAAGGGATTCGAGGTTGCAATCGGGCGATTCATCGAGGACTGCAATCGACAGCAGAACTGCCCACTTCCAGGCGGAGTGCAGGCGGGTAAGGCCAAGTTGGCGAAGTTCTTCGCCGATCTCGACAAGACGCCACTGTCGACCAACGATCCGAAGCGCCCGCTGAACGAGGCGCTCGCGGAGAATGCCGTGTTGTCGTACCTCTACTTTCCGCAGTCAGACTATGGCGCATTGCGAGATGGCCTGAGTGCTGCATTCGACGGTGATGGGTCGACACTGCTCGACATGCTCGATCAGCGCGTCTCACGAGACTCGCAGGGGCATTACACCGATAACTCCAATGCGATGCTCTACGCGGTGAACGCACTTGATCGTCCCGATCGCCCATCGGTTGCGCAATGGCAGCAATACGCGAATCAGTGGGGTGCGGAAGAGCCGCTCTTTGGCCGGTTCTTCGCGTGGGGCAACATCCCCTTCAACTACTGGAATGCTCCCGCCACGAACACTCCACATGAGATCCATGCACCGGGGTCACCACCCATTCTGGTTGTGGGCACGACGTACGACCCCGCCACCCCGTACCCCTGGGCGCAGGCCCTTGCCAAGCAGCTGTCCAAGGGGGTGCTGCTCACCCGGGTAGGTGATGGGCACACCGCCTATGGCATGGGCTCCTCCTGTGCGGACGGGGCGATTGACCGGTACCTCACCACAGGGGTGACGCCCCCGGTTGGAACTGTGTGTCACTGAGGTATCCTTGTGCACCGTGCGGCTGTCACCTTGGCAGTTGTACGCCGCCTTAGCTCAGTCGGCAGAGCGTCTCACTCGTAATGAGAAGGTCGACGGTTCGATTCCGTCAGGCGGCTCCACGTACTCTTCAGCGGTGGGTGATGCGACGGGGCTTGGCATCGCCCCCCGGCAACCGTGGCGAGGGTGCTCACGCTGGTCACAGCAAAGTGCGGCCGATATACGTCTGAGTAAACCCCGTCTCCTCAAAACGATCATGCAAACTTCAGATGAACAGTGAACTGTTGTCCAGTCATTTCACGCAGGGGGGGGGTCTACCGTCGGTGTTGATCGGGGGATTCAATCGTTCTCAGGGAGGGTGAGAATGAAAGGCCACTACTTTGCCGCAACGCTAGCGTTAGTGCTTGCAGCTCCGTTCGTAGTAGCACAGAG
This sequence comes from uncultured bacterium, assembly GCA_963978055.1. GTDB lineage: Bacteria > Actinomycetota > Actinomycetes > S36-B12 > CAIYMF01 > Longivirga. The sequence continues at coordinate 11,673 of CAXBQZ010000023.1, read as the reverse complement.
TTCGGCAGCATCGACGTCACAAACCCGGCTCAACGTTCATCTAAATCGGTCGGCGAAATTTCCGCCCAACAGTTTGGTCCAAGTGATTGCGTGGCCAAATGCGACGGCGCTATCCAAGTTGAAGCCTGGAGATTCTGTTCCTGTCGTGACTATTGCGAGTTCTCACACGGATGAGAAGGGCGACTCGCAACTGGTCATGGACGCATCTTCTCTCGCGAGCAGCTACTTGGATGCTCTCGGGCAACTGTCGCTTGAGGTTCGTGTTCAACACGGCGCCTATCTGGCGGATTACACCTTGCCAACCGCTCGCACGTCGGTGCAGTCGTTGGCTGTCGACTCAGATCGCGCGAAGGTGGTTGTCACATCGCAGAGCTTCATGCACTCAGGTTTGACGCGAGCCGGAACAACCCCATTGGTGTCGGTCGCGCGTCCCGCGAAGATTGCAGTTTTGACCCTGCCCAAGGTTCGAACCTCGTTCGGCACCGCAGCGATCGCATGCACGACGACTGTCCAACCCTCGGACCCGTCCTACAAGCAGTCCGAGGAGTTCACGACCGTTTGGACAGCGAATGACATCAAGGCGACCATTCGGGAGAAGTCCGGCTCGACGCACACAATCGAAATGGGTTCGTCTGCTACTGGGGCAACGGGAACGTGGACTGCCAGCGGGACGTCAAACCTCAGCACGACCAACACGTCCGAAGAAACCCGCGACATGACCCAGCCAACGCACTGGGGTAATACGGTGAACATGGCCAAGTACCTAACCCAATGCGGCCCAACGAAGTACTACACACTCAAGGCCGGGAGTTTCGCCGCCCTGATCAACCAGTACTACATCAACACCGTACGAGGCCAAGTTGTCGGTAAGCGGTACTCCGGGGCGGGCACCTACTGCATCGGCCGACAGGCGAACCCCGGGACGAGCGTGACTTCCATGTCGAAGAGTCAAACGGTGAGTGGCGGGGTCACTGTTGCAGGTGTGAGCCTGAATGTATCCACTGCCTGGACACGAGATGTCGATATCACCTGGTCCCCAACCGTCCCCTGGGACCATTGTTACAACTCTGCGAGCGGGATAGCGTCAGCAACCGATTCCGAGGTGCACGCAGCGTGAGTCTGAGAGCAACACCTCTTCGACCAGCCTCTCTGCTGTTGGTTGTAGTTGCGCTGTTTATGGTTGGGGGGTGTGCCCGCTCCGAGCCTCAGCTCGGAGTGGGCTTCAACCCGTTGATCTTCTACGTGGACTACCCGACGAGAGCTCAAACATTCGGTGATTTTCCTTTGTGTAACAAGAGTCCGGACGCGACCACGATCGTGGTTACCGGTCTTAAGCTCACTGATCCCACATCAGGGTTGGTCGTTGACGGCTGGGGGTGGAGTTACAGTTTCGGGAAGGTCCACGGGATCGTTGACAAATCAGATAAATCGCTCAGCGAACTCGGCTTCGTCACCAAACCGGTTGAAGTGAAGATGGACTGCCAAAAGTGGTACGACAATCCGTTACCACTTCAGCCCAACGAATCACCACAATTCGCAGTGCGCATGCACGCCACCGGAACTTCCGATGAGTGGTCTAAGAATGGGATAACCGTTACGTACCTGCAGAACGGGACACCCATGGAATCAACGTTCGCCTACATGTATGCCTTCTGCGGAGCCACGACACCACATGACCCCGCACTCGAATATTGCTCACCATGATCGACCACATCCGGCATAGTTAACGGCACGGACTCGACGTCTTGACAGGTCAACGAGAGCCGTATTTGGGGGAGATGCATCCTGCCCCTGATGGTTGGTGGAGAAGGTCGACGGTTCGATTCCGTCAGGCGGCTCCACCAGTTGGAGCAGTTCAACGGTCGCGCGTTCAGCCTTTACGGCCGATGATCAGGTCGGCCACCAGCCCCGTCCAGCCCGTCTGATGTGATGCACCGAGGCCGCGTCCGGTATCACCGCAGAAGTACTCGTGGAAGAGCACATTCTGATTCCAGCGAGGATCAGTGAGGAATGTTGAATCCCCGGTGAAGCACGGACGGGCGCCTGTTGAGTCGGGTAGGAACAGGCTGAGCAAGCGTCGGCGCAACTCAGCTGCCACCTGTGACAGATCCATCATGACCCCGGACCCTGTTGGGCATTCGACCGTGAACTCTGGGCCGAGGTAGAGGTAGTAGCGCTCGAGTGCCTCGATCAGCAGGTGGTTGATCGGGAACCACACGGGTCCACGCCAATTCGAGTTGCCACCGTAGATCGGCGTGGTGGATTCGGCCGGCTCGTAGTCGATTCGGAACTCTTGGCCGTCTACCGTCACTGCAAACGGCTCCTGGCGATGTCGGGCGGACAGGGATCTGATTCCGTACGGACTCAGCATCGAGTCTTCACTGAGCACCTCGGCCAGCACGCGACGCAGGCGTTCAGCATCCACGACGGACAGGAGCATGCCACCACCGTCGATTACCGATCCGGTGATCGAGACGAAGCCGGCACTCATCGGATCGTCCATCCCTCGATGCTTGAGGAAGGAGTTCCATCGACGCTGGAGTCGATCAGCCGTGAGTTCATCGCGTCGGTCACCGGTGATGTACGCAGCGGCCAGGACTGGGATGATGCCCACAATCGACTTCACCTTCAGGGGCACCCTCACTCCATCCGGGCGGATGAGCTGGTCGTAGAAGAAGCCATCTGCTGGGTCCCACATTCCGCTGGCCGTGATGCCGTCGGTGATCTGGACGAAGTGTTCGATGAACTTGGTGGCCATCGATTGATAGACGTTGTTGTTGCGCGAAAGTCGCAGCGATATGCGCAGCATCATCTGACAGTAGAAGGCCATCCAGGCGGTTCCGTCCGCCTGCTCGACCTCGTATCCGGCAGGTACCTTGGAGCGATCGATCGCACCGATGTTGTCCAGGCCCAGGAAGCCACCACCGAAGATATTGTTGCCACCCTCGTCGACGCGGTTGACCCACCAGGTGAAGTTGATGATGAGCTTGTGAAAGATCCGTTCCAAGAAGTCGAAGTCGGTGCCACCATCGATCTCAAAGACGCGCAGTGCGGCCCATGCATGCACTGGTGGATTGAGATCATCGAAGGACCACTCGTACGCGGGGATCGCGCCACTTGGATGCATGTACCACTCGCGAACCATGACGATGAGCTGGTACTTGGCATATTCGGGGTCAATGTGTGCGAAGACGACCGTGTGGAACGCCAGATCCCAGGCGGCGAACCATGGGTACTCCCACGGGTCGGGCATGGAAAGCACATCATCGGCGAACAGGTGCTTCCAGTGGGTGTTTCGAACCTGGAGATGGCCCGGTGGGGGTGGTGGTTCACCGGGATCCCCCTCAAGCCACCGCTCAACGTTGTACCGGTAGAACTGCTTGCCCCAGATCATTCCGGCGAAGGCCTGACGCATCACCTGCACTGCATCGGTCGAGATCCCTTCAGGAGCCATTTCGACATAGAACTCATCAGCTTCACGCTCTCGGGTTGCCATGAGATCGGTGAAGTCTTCACCCTCCCAGCCCGGATGCTGTGCGGCGCCTTCCGTGGGTGACCAGAGTCGCAGCCGCAGTTCAACCGTCTGGCCTGGATCGATGGTGAGCTCGTACCACCAGGATGCTTTGGTGCCTCTATTGGCCGGATTGACGGTGGGGGAACCAATCGTGACATGGTCGTTGATCCCGTCCTTCGGATATGGCGTCTTGGCGGGTGCTCCCCAGAGGCGCTCTGCGTTGGTCTCGTTCTCACAGAACAGGGCTCGGGGTGACTGCCCGTCCGGACCTGAGTTTGCGGCAAACAGATACGTGCCCGTGCGCCAGTGCTCCGCCCTGATGACATCCCCGGCCAGGTCGATCTGTGGCCTGCTTCGATCAGGGCTGGCGAAGGTCCAGGTATCGCGCAGCCACAGGTGCGGAAGTACGTGAATGGTGTCGGTGTCTGGGCCGACGTTGGTGATGCGGATGCGCATCGCGATGTCGTGTGGATCAGCCTTGGCGTAGTCGACGTCGACGATCCAGTAGCGATCTTCGTCGAATATCCCGGTGTCAAGCAGGTCGTACTCGGGCTCGAGTCGGCTGCGAGCGGCATTGGCCTGCCTCAGTTGATCGTATGGAAAGGCGCCCTGTGGGTAGTGGTACCGCCAGCGCAACCACGAATGTGAGGGGGTTGCGTCCAGATACCAGAAGTAGTCCTTGACGTCCTCACCGTGATTGCCCTCATGGCCGTTGAGTCCGAACATCCGCTCCTTGATATGGCTATCGCGACCGTTCCACAGCGCCAACCCAAGACACAGATCCTGCTGAAGGGTGGACAGGCCCGCCATCCCGTCCTCGTTCCAGCGGTACGTACGTGAGCGCGCGTGGTCGTACGGAAAGTAACTCCACGCATCACCGTTGTCGGAGTAGTCCTCACGAACTGTTCCCCATGCGCGTTCGGCGAGGTACGGTCCCCACTCGTACCAGGGTCCCGCGTCAGATGGGCCGTGCAGGAGTCGCCCCGGATTCGCCATCCGCTCACGTTCACTCATGTACTGATCATGGCATTCCATCTGAATCTGATGTAGGCCGTAGGGCTTCGTACCAAACCTTCAGAACATGGTCCGATGACGTGTCCTAGTGAATCTCGTGCCCAATCTCCTGCGCACCTGTTTCGGCAGTGGAGACGGTCACACCGGCGATCACGAGCAGGCCACCGATGATGACACCGATGGTGAGCGATTCGCCCAGGAACAGGGCCGAGAAGATGACACCGAACACCGGGATGAGGGTCAGACCCGATCCGGCGAGTGCGGGACTGACGTCCTGCAGGGCTCTGTTATAGAGAAGGAATCCCAGAGCCGAGCCGAAGATGCCGGTGGCCACAGCTGCCCCAAGTTGAAGGGGGGTGGCATTGGCGATGATGCTCTGGTGGCTGCTGTACAGCGCATAGCCGACAAGTGGGATGAGGGCTAAAGTGCCAAAGACGAACTGATAGAACGTGAACTCAACGGCATCGTGCTTCTCCGCAAGGCCATGTGCCAGAACGATATAGCCCGCGGCGCAGGTGACCCCGATGAGCACAAGTGCATCACCGAACACAGTGGGTGCCCCGCTGCTCTTGGACGATGTAACGGCGATGAGCCCCGTGAGGGCGATGGCCAGACCGAGCATTACGCGCTTGGAGGGGAGGTGCTTGTGAAGTACAGCCGCGAGTACAACGACGAGCAGCGACTGCAGACCGATCACGATGGCCGCGTGGGTTCCTGAGGTTCGAGCCATACCGCTGTTGATGAGCACGTACGCCAAGGTTGGCTCGAGGAATCCCGCGAAGGCGATTCCCCAACTGGGCTTGGTCAGCTTGATTCGTCCGAACACGACGACAGCGGCCAGGACAAGCAGAGTTGTGGTGAGTTCAATTGCCGTAAGCGCCCAACTCGTGAGGCCGCGCGAGGCCACCTTCACCGTGACGACCGATGATCCCCAGCACGCGGTTGCCGCCACGAGAGCGATCACCTCAGTGCGAAGTCTCATGGGAGTCCAATCCGGTTGCTGTGTTCTCGCGGGGAAGATATCGGTCAGGAGTTCTGTGGTGGGGTAGCCATCAGGTAGGCGATTCCGGCGCCGATGGCAGCAACGATGAGGACTGACGGCCATGCACCGATGAGGTGACCGAGGGGGTGAGAGAGGATGAAGAGCACCAGGACGCAGGCGAGCACGATGACGGTGCGTCGAAGTCCGGCGGCCAGATACATCCACCAGCCGGCGAGCGCAGCGCCGGCGAGCAGGATCACCCCGCCCAGGGCGCGATTCCCACTCAACGAGGCCACAGCGAACCCGAGAATCAGGGTGAGGGCGGTTGTGAGCGCTATCCGGGATCGCATGTTTCCACCCTACTTGGAGGATCACGGGTGGAACGGGACCGCGGTCCTGCTGCGTCAGATGGGCATGCGTACCTCATCTGCGAGCATCATCAGTGTTCTATTTGCCGGCTTGTTTCTGACCGCCTGCGGAAGTCAGACGGCGGGCACACCAGCCCAGCCTTCGATCCCTGCGCCGCTCACTCTGCATGATTCGGATAACGGCACAACTGTCAATGCGATGGTGGGGCAGCGGATCACGATCGAGCTGGGTGGTCCTACTGTGGCCGGGTCCACCTACTGGCAGTTCGCCAGCGTTCCAGCGGGCGTCCTCACTCAGATTGGAGATCAGGTGATTACCGGACCAAGTGCGTCGGGTCAGCCCAGTGGAGGCATCCTCAACCCGCCGGGTATGGGGATGGGAACAGTGACCTTCTCCGTTCAGGTTGCTGCGGTTGGTACGCAGACCATCACTGCACATCGCGACTCATGTGGTGAGGCGATGATGTGTTCACCGGACAAGTCCGACTTCAAGGTGGTCGTAAACGCCACCAATTAGTAGAACCTAGCTGCACTGCCAGGTGAAGCCGGGTGAAGTTACCGAAGACAAGTTGACCTCTGAGGACGGGCGCTCCCAGTAGAGGATTCCCATATCACCCCAGGACATCTTGGCGGCGTGATCGGAGTCGACCTGCGCGAGCAGGTGTAGGTCCTTCGACAGAATCTGATACGAGGCCGACTGGCGGGCAAACGCTTCGTTGTCGGTAAGCCGGCCCATCGCCTCGGCCACCTCATATTCCACGGCGTCCTGAATTGGATGTGCCTGACCGCCCAACTGGTGTCGCGGCCCAAGTGCTCTCATCAACTCGGCGAGCGCCTCATCGAAGGCCTCCATCTGGCCGGGGGCGATCGATTGCCAGCCGTCACCCAGCAGTGGGTGGTTGTACGAAGGTGGGGTGGCCGTGACCCGACCGGTGAGGGGAACGGCAGGGAAGTCAGGCAGCCCCTCCGGCACAACGGCCTTCTCGCCATGACCGTCGGTGACATGCACTACCCGTTGACCCGCCTGTGAGTCCGGATCCCAGAACCCGACCGTGCCATAGTCACTGTTGAACCGTCCGTCGAAGTAGAAGAACGACAGATGGCCGGCCGCCGGTAGGCGGAGCTCTGGAAGTAGGGCATTGGCCATCGCACAGTCAACGCTGAGCACATGTCCAAGTGGTCCATGGCCCTCCCAGTGTGGCCATGGATTCGAGCCGAGTGCCGGTGCACCTCCAAGAGTGCCAATCACAGCATCGCTGTCACCCGCGTGTTGGAGTGAGACTGCCGGTTTGATCAATGCCGACCAAGAGGCGGCGAACTCAGCGGGGAAGTGGGCCTGGGCGAGCCCCTGCAACTGCTCAGATGTGATCTGCATGGTGGCAATGTAGTGAAGTCATAGGCGGACTGCCCGGTGTATCTCGTCCCGGACAGGGTAGATTCGCGCACGAACCGAAAGGATGTTTGACATGACAGTTGACCAGGGGCCTGTGGTTGTCCTTGATGAGATCCTCCCGCTTCGTCGAGGATCCGGTGACGGCCCCCATATCGCGGTTGTCATGTCCTTGAACTTTCCCGATCTGATCGACTCAGTGGCCGAACTGGTCCGTCGATACGGACGTAGCGCTCTTCAGTATCTGGAGGACAACAACGCTCGCTGGACGTTCTTCGACACCTCCGGTGTCCTCCCGGACGGTGTGAGCATTGACGACTTCGACGGACTTCTTGTCCTCGGCGGCGGCGATGTCGATTCCGAGATCTACGGAGTATCCGGCCCCGTCCCTCATGAGTATGGAGTCGATCTTGAGGCTGATGAGTTCTCCATTGATCTGATCCGAGCAGCCATCGGCGGTGGCACGCCGACCCTCGGTATCTGCCGGGGCTCCCAGCTGATGAACGTCGCGTTCGGTGGAACCCTGATTCCGGATATCGCGGAGAACGGCACGCACCACGGTGATCACGACGGTGAGCTGATGATCGACGAGGAGGTCGTGGTTCAGTCGGGCAGCCGGCTGGAGGAGATCCTTCAAACCACCACCGTCGTCGGAAAGACCGGACACCATCAAGCGGTTGCCGATGTCGCCCCTGTTTTCCGAGTTGCGGCCACAGCGCATGATGGTGTGGTTGAAGCCATCGAGCACAGCAGTGAGTGGGCCATCGGGGTGCAGTGGCACCCGGAGGATATAGAGGCATCCCAGGATTCCGCGAGTCCGCTGTTTGCTGCCTTCGTTGAGCAGTGCGCCCAACGTCGTGTGTCACGCTGATATCGCCCGAACACAAATCTCAACCCGTCGACCTAGGGTGGCCGTGTGAACGCCAGTGCATGGGGATTGCTGATCTCTTCCTTCCTGGCGTCCGCGGTTGAGTCCGTTGAGGCGTTCACGATCGTCCTGGCCGCTGGAATCACCAGAGGCTGGAAGTCCACCATGATTGGTGTCGTCGCGGCCTTAGCGGTCCTGGGTGTTCTTGTGATCCTTATTGGCCCCGGACTCGTGGCGATTCCACTGGATGTCCTTCGGCTGGTCGTGGGGGCACTTCTGCTGATCTTTGGTCTTCAGTGGTTGCGCAAGGCCATTCTTCGAGGAAGTGGCTACAAGGCAATGCACGACGAGGTTGCGATCTTTGCCCGGGAGGCGGCGCAGGCCAGAGAGCACGCGCCCACGGATCGGACTGCCTTCGATCAATACGCGTTCAGTCTCAGTTTCAAAGGAGTGTTCCTCGAGGGACTTGAGGTGGTTTTCATCGTCCTCACCTTCGGCGCCATTCACGGAGATATTCCGCTGGCGGCCCTCGGTGCCGCAATGGCTGTGGTGCTTGTGGTGATCGTCGGAATTGCCGTTCGAGCGCCGCTGTCACGTGTGCCGGAGAACACGCTGAAGTTCACTGTCGGGGTGATGCTCACATCCTTTGGGATCTTCTGGGGTGCTGAAGGTGCGGGGATCAGTTGGCCAGGCAACGATGCCGCTCTCCTGCTGATTGTGATTGCGACGGGCCTTGCAGCCGTCCTTGCAACTGCTGGACTCAAACGTGAAAGAGAAGGCAGGGAACTGGTGACGCGATGACCTGGATCCGGAATCTGCTGGTATTCCTCTACGACTTCGTCGTGGGTGATGACTGGCGAATGTCACTTGCCGTAGTGCTGGGACTTGCTGCCACGGCAGTCGCCGTGCGTGCAGGATTCAATCCGTGGTGGCTGCTTCCTGTGTTTGTCGCTGTTGGTTTGTTCATCTCACTGCGCCGCGTTGTTCGAAGGACTGGTGAATCGACATGACTGGACGCCTTGACGGACAGGTGGCCATCATTACCGGCGCAAGCCGGGGGATTGGCCGCGCGATAGCTCAGGCATATGCGGCTGAGGGTGCCAAGGTCGCCGTCCTCGGTCGCACCGTGGATGGCCTGCATGAGACGGTTCGGCTCTGCGCAGGACTGTCCGGCACGTCACTTGCCTTCGCCTGTGATGTGCGGCAAGAGTCCGATATTGCAGCAGCTGTTGCCTCGGTGGTGCAGACCTGGGGCAGGATCGACATTCTGGTCAACAACGCGGGGATCGACGACGATACGCCCTTCCTTGAGGTCGACCGTGCGCGGTGGCGAGACATCATCGACACGAATCTCACCTCCGTCTTCGTCTTCTCCCAAGAGGTTGCCCGAGTGATGAAGGAGCAGGGTGGGGGAGTGATCCTGCATACCGCATCCATCGATGGCAGCGGTGGGGATGGACCCTTCGCCGCCTACAACTCCTCGAAGGCCGGGCTTCTGGGGCTCAACCGCACCATGGCCCTGGAACTCGCCCAGTACGGCATCCGTTCGAACTGTGTGAGCCCCGGGTTCACCAAGACAGATATGACAGCGGCAGCTGCCGGTCCGGAACTGATGACCTACTTGGAAACCTCATTTGATCGGGTTCCAATGCGTCGACTCGTACAGCCCGAGGAGGTGGCGGCGGCGTTCGTCTTCCTGGCCAGCCGGGAGTCCAGTGCCATCACCGGAATCGACCTGCGCGTGGACGCTGGCCTCACGGCCAACTGGTACATCCTCGAGACACTGCCCAAGAAGGAACAGTAGTCACGCTAAAGGGTTGGCTCAGTGGAAACGTGCCCAGTAGGCGAAGACGATGGCGAGTACGCCCAATGGATAGACAATGCGGGCAATGAGATCGAGGTGTCGGGCCGCGTTGAGTGAGCCTTCTTCGTTGAGCCGATGACTGAAGATGCCCTCGAGTACGACAAGCGCCGACAGCGTAATGAACGCGTAGTAGGCCCACTGGATGGCCACCGCGTAGTCGACATTGGGCAGGGATGCAGTGACATCGTTCAACATGACCGCGCCCGTGAGAATGCCCGTGACACCGAAGGAAACTCTGGTAGCCAGATCATCACCGGGCGTCCACAGAGCGATGTAGGTGACCAGAACCAGTAGCAGGAGGGGCAGCACATTCTTGACGAGGAATGAGTTGACGTCCCTGCTGATGGTGGTCTCGGTGACAAACTGAGAGAAGGTTGTGGTGGTGGTCGCTGCATCAACGACAGTTGGATCACCGAGTGCTGCCGAACTTCCGACCGACTGCTGGAAGAAGTCGACGCTGTCGGCCTTCCAGTTCGGGATGTCGTCTATGTTCTTCCCGATGTTCACACCCGATCGCAGGCGTTCCTCATTCGAAGTGGCCAACAGATCCGGGTCAGGTGCATAGATCAGCTGGGTCGCCGGAGCATCCATGTTCTGGATCGTTATGTCGAGCGACTGCGTATCGAAGGGGAAATCCGAGAAGTCGAACTGCGACTTGAAGGTTCCCTGGATCCGGTAGAGGTCATATCGCTCGCCAATCGGCCCGAGCGTGGACTTCACCGGCTTGCCAAGGTCGATCGGGGATGCGGCGTTGACGAATTCGATTTTGGGCGCGCGCTCATCTCCGCGGAACTTCACCCAGATGAAGGCATCGGCGTAGAAGGTGCCAGCGCTGGTGTCGAGCTGTCCGATCTCGTTAATATTCACGCCAATGCGTACCAGGGACTGTTTCTCATACTCGATGCCGGAGATCTTGACGATCCTTCCCTCCTTGCGGGCCTGCTCGCGCTCCTGTTGAGTCATCTGATCAGTAAGGCCGAGCTGAAGGTAGGAAGGTTCCAAACTTGGCTGACCCGTTGCCGTGGCATTCCACCCGCGAAGTATGGCTGTCGGCATGACAGCCGCATGATTGTCATTGAAGTACACAGGGGCTGAGATCCCGGCAAACGCTGTCTTCGGAGACGTGGCTGATGCCAGTGCGTCTCGGATCGCCTGACGATCAGCGGTGATTGTGTCTGGTGACAGTGACTGCCGGATACGCAGACTCGCCTGCTGAATAAGGTCGACCGCCTGATAGGTCGTCGGAGTCAACCAGGTGCTTCGAAGTCCACTCGCCTCCTCGAGTTGGCGAATCACCTTGACTGCCCGACCGGTGAGTGCCTCCTTGGCAACAGGCACTGCAACCACGATGTCTGAGAAGTCCTTCACCGGGTGGTCGCCAGTTGACAGCTGCTGGATCAGATCACCTGATCCCATAGAATCTGAGCCCGCGATCGGTCCGGTGTAGCCGGCATTGCGAAGGCCTTTGATTATCTCGGCCCCAATGTCCAAGTTTGACATCAGTACGACAGGTCCGGGATCCCCCATCGAGCGAGCAGTATTGAACTGTTGAACCACTTTGTCGACCCAAGGCTTCATGGCCGCAATTGACGAGTAGGTCGATGGGACAACCAGATCTCCTGAGAGCTGGTTGTCCCATCGACCTACTCGTCAATTGCGGCCATGAAGCCTTG
>CAXBQZ010000022.1:0-38618 GCA_963978055.1 uncultured bacterium | reverse complement strand
GAAGTTCCGGTTGCACCCCCGATAGACAATCTGCGGCTCGATATCGAGGGTGGACATGGAACCGTCGCCGATGTTGTGGCCCGGGTCAAGGACGGACTGCTGATCACCTGCCTGTGGTACAACCGCGTCGTCGATGCTCAGACTCTTCTGCTGACTGGCCTGACTCGTGATGGTGTGTACGTGATCAAGGACGGAGAGGTGATCGGAGCCGCGCACAATTTCCGGTTCAATGACTCGCCCGTCGATGTATTGACGCGCATCGAAGACGCAGGCGACACGGTTGGCACCTTGGCCCGTGAGTTCGGTGATTACTTCAACCGCGCAGCCATGCCCACGCTGGTGGTGCGAGATTACAATTTCTCAACCGTCTCACAGGCAAACTAGCTGAACTCCACAGACCTTCTGGAGCCAAGCCACGGACCGGGTGTAGGTGATCGAAGATCGCGGTACTCGGTGGTGGTCTCATATGGTGTGAGGCCGCGGGCCTTGTAGTTCACCAGGGCTGTGGGTGAATCAAGATCACACGTGTGCACCCAGACCCGCGTTGTTTCCGACGTACTCCACGCCTGAACCAGTGCCTGAGTCAGTAGCCAGCCACCTAGTCCCACACCGTTGTAGCCCGGCATGAGACCGAAGTAGGCGAGTTCCACATTTCCGTCTGATTGCCGATCAAGCTCGAAATACCCGGCAGGTGAACCGTCTACCAGACAGACCCACATCTCGTATCCGGGCGCGGAGATCCACTCCGTCCACTGGTCGTACGTCCACGGAATCCGGTCGACCCAGTACCAGTCACCGCCGACGGATCGGTAGAAGAATCGCGAGTATTCCGGCGTAGGACGTCCCACCCTGATGAGTTGGGCCGGAACTGCGGGTTCGCGCCCTGGACTGATCGCAGCTGCGGACGTCATCTCCAGTGCGGTCACCGTCACAGCTGTTAGCCCATCAGCTGGACTTGCTGACAGAGTCATGTCAGCTAGGCATCCTCGAGGCGGAATCCGACCTTCATGCCCACCTGAATGTGGTCGATTTCGCCATCACGAATATGTCCACGGATCTCGGTCACCTCGAACCAGTCCATGTGCCGGATCGTCTCGGCGGCTCGTCCGATCCCGTTGCGGATCGCCTGCTCGACGCCATCTGGGGAGGTGCCAACGATTTCAGTAACGCGGTATGTGCGACTTGTCATGTGCCCATCTTTGCGCACCGAACCCATCACATGCGAACCACCTCGCCGGACATACCGCAGATGCCGAATGATCGAAACCCTCGTAACCTAGAGATATGCCCGAACCTGAGGTTCACCAGATCACCGACGCAGGTGTAGCGCTGTCGGATGATCAGGTTGGTAGGACGCGGAAGTACCTGTGGTCCATGGGGCTTCGGACAATTTGTTTCGTGGGAGCCGTGGTCACGCCATCGCCCTGGCGGTGGATTATGGTGGCGGCTGCTCTCTTTCTTCCCTATCTTGCGGTTGTGGTAGCAAATGCTGGTCGAGAGCGCTCGGATGGACAGAATGTCTCATTCGTCGAGGTGCGTCATGATCACAAGGCTCTCGAGCGGGGACAGTAACCCGGCTGGGCCTGGTTTGGTATCGGACATAGTCTTGACCCGTGGGCAGATATTCGTTCCTCAGGCGGCCAAAGTGGCTCGGACTGCTGGCAGCGGTATTGATAATCGTGCCTGCATTCTTCGCACTCTCCCGATGGCAGTTGAATCGCCTTGACGAGCGACGTCACTACAACGATCTGGTGACCGCTCAGGGCTCAGCTGCGCCAGTTCCACTTGAGACGCTCCTCACAGCTGGAGCCCCCGTCTCGAGCGTCACTGACAGCCTGCGCTGGCGACCCGTGACGGTGACCGGGCAGTACGACGCGACGCATCAGCTGCTCGTGCGCAAACGTCCACTCGACGGCAACGATGGTTTTTGGGTGGCCACACCGCTGGTCACATCCACAGGTGGTGTCGTAATCGTCAATCGAGGTTGGATCAAAGTAGCGGGTGCGGCCACCCAATCCCCCGATGTACCCGCTCCCCCTATAGGAACCGTGACAGTTGTCGGTCGCATCCAGCCTTCGCAGATTAGTGACGGCCCGCAGCCATCAGATATGCCTGCCGGTCAGGTGAGCGATCTCGATGTGTCGCTCATAGCCGGGCACCTAGGACCGGTCTTTCCCGGCTACGTCGAACTGATCTCGTCCACGCCACCTGCGGTTGGCCTGACTCTGATACCGCTACCAGATCTGACCGACGGGCCACATCTTGCCTACGCGATCCAGTGGGTACTCTTCGCCGGTGTGACAGTTGCCGGGTATGTGCTGCTCGCTCGCAGGGAACGTGAGTATGAGGCCGAGTTAGCCCAGGAGCGGGCGGCTAAGAAGGCCCTGAAGGGTGCTGGCATTTCCGGTGGTGCTCCGAACGGGTGATCACCGTTCACCCTGAGTGCTGTTTGTTCAGACATGTGTGATCGGACGAGGCACTATGGTCCTATGGACTTAGGACTAAAAGACCGCGTTTTCGTGGTGACAGGCGGCTCTCGAGGCTTGGGCTTTGCCAGCGCAAAGGCAGTAGTTGCTGAGGGCGCAAAGGTGGTCATCGTCGCCCGGGACGAGTCCGTTGTTGCACATGCGGTATCAGAACTCGGTGGAGCCTCGTGCGCTGTTGGACTGCCGGGCGATATCTCAGATCCCACCACCGCTGAACGTGTCGTAGCTGGAGCTGTTGCACGGTTCGGACGGCTGGACGGCACAGTGATCAGCACCGGTGGTCCGACCCCCGGCACGGCCATGCGTACAACCGATGATGTGTGGCGCGAGTCCTTCGAGGTTGCCTTCCTTGGGCCCCTGCGCATTGCTCGCGCTGTGGCCAACGCCGCGACCGCACCAGAGGGTGACGTCACCGGTACCGGGGCGTCAATCGTCTTCGTCCTGAGCACAAGCGCCGTGGAAGTGATGTCAGGAATCTCCACCAGCAACGGACTTCGGCCGGGTCTGGCGATGCTTGTTAAAGATCTCGCAGATGAGTTGGCACCTCGTGGGGTGCGGGTCAATGGGCTGCTGCCGGGACGCCTGGCAACGGACCGAATGTTTGCGCTGGATGCCCGTCTGGGTGCCCCGGACATGGTCCGACGACGCAATGAGGCCGCGATCCCGCTCGGGCGATACGGCGAGCCAGATGAGTTCGGCAGTGTGGCGGCATTCCTGCTCTCACCGCGAAGCTCGTATGTGACGGGAAGCCTCGTTGCCGTCGATGGTGGAGCACTCCGCGGGATCTGACCCACGAGTCAGAGCATCAGGGCATCAGAGCCGTCGTCCTGCCCTTTGAACTGGGTCTGGTAGAGGTCTCGGTAGAGGCCCCCCTCTTCGAGCAACTCGGCATGTCGTCCACTTTGGACGATGCGCCCGTCGTCGATGACCAGGATTTGATCGGCTTCACGGATCGTAGAGAGTCTGTGAGCGATCACCAGGCTGGTTCGTCCTTTGAGGGCAGTGGCCAGTGCTCGCTGTACGGCTGCCTCCGACTCGGAATCAAGATGGGCAGTGGCTTCATCCAGGACAACAACATCTGGGGCCTTGAGTAACAGCCGGGCAATCGCCATCCGCTGCTTCTCACCACCTGACAGTCGGTAGCCTCGGTCTCCGACCACGGTGTCCAAGCCATCGGGAAGACTGTCGACGAGGTCTAGGATCTGGGCGTCTGCCAACGCTCGTCTGATGTCGTCTTCGGATGCCGTTGGCTGTGCGTAGGCGAGATTTGCGCGGATGGTCTCGTGGAACATGTGGGCGTCCTGAGTCACCACTCCGATCAAGTCGTGCAGGGATTGGAGCGTGACATCGCGGACATCTGAACCGTTGATGACAACGGCACCGTCAGTCACGTCGTACAGCCGAGAAACCAGAGACGTAATCGTTGTCTTGCCAGCTCCGGACGGACCGACGAGGGCGACCATCGTGCCAGGTGTCGCCGTGAAGGAGATATCGGCAAGGACATCTGTTGGAGGAGGTGACTCAGGACGTGCGATCGACTCCAGAGATGCAAGGGAGACCTCTTCGGCGCTCGGGTAGTGGAATCGCACATGCTGAAACTCAATCGTGCTCGGGCCAGTCTCTATCGGGTGCGCGTCCGGACGGTCTTTCACCATGGGCTCGAGATCCAGCACCTCGAAGACACGCTCGAAGCTCACGAGCGCGGTCATCACGTCAACGCGGACGTTGCTCAGGGCTGTGAGCGGGCCATAGAGACGAGTCAGAAGGGCCGCAAGCGCCAGCAGGGTCCCGACCGTAATGATTCCCGAGATGGCCAGATTGCCGCCGATGCCATACACGAGTGCGGTGGCCAGTGCGGCCACCAGCGCCAGAGCGGTGAAGAAAATCCGGTTGGCCATCGCGATTCGCACGCCGATATCGCGAACACGACCTGCCCGGGCTGAGAAGCCGGCCGACTCCTCCTGCGGACGTCCGAACAACTTCACAAGCAGGGCGCCGGAAACGTTGAACCGCTCCGTCATCTGGGAGGCCATATCTGCATTGAGCTGCATTTGCTCACGGGTCATGGCCTGCAGAGTGCGGCCCATGTAGCGGGCCGGAATAAGAAAGACCGGGAGGAGAAGCAGTGACGCCAACGTGATCTGCCAGGACAATGCCATCATGGCGACCACCACGAAGATGAGGGTGATGAAGTTGCCGATCACGCCCGAGAGGGTCGATGTAAAAGCCTGTTGAGCGCCGATCACATCGCTGTTCAACCGGGACACCAGAGCACCCGTCTGCGTGCGAGTGAAGAACGCAACCGGCATGCGCTGCACGTGGTCAAACACCTGGGTTCGCAGGTTGTAAATCAGGCCCTCACCGATCCGCGAGGAGTACCAGCGACTTACGAGTGTGATAGCGGCATCGAGTACGGCCAGACCCGCGATCAGCAGGGCACAGATGGTGACCACCTGGCGGTTGCCCGGTGTGACTCCAGCATCGATGATCCGGCGGAAGAGCAGCGGCGTGGCTACCACCACGGCGGAATCGAGGACCAAGGTGATGATCAGTCCAAAGACGAGCCAGCGGTATGGACGGGCATATCCAAGGATTCGTCGAACTGTTGCGGCATTGACCTTGCGCTCCACGACCGAGTCATCACGTCGATAACTTGCCAGGACCTGATGTGGATTTACGGTGGCCACCCGACTCCTTCTATGCACAGCGTTTACCCGCAGGATACTGGTTCTGCGCGTATCAGCGGACTGCACATATGAACACGCAAGCGCTGGGATCTGTTCCCTGCTGCTAGGTAGAGCCGAATGTGCCTTTGATCAGGCGCACCTGGGCCTCGCGTTCGTGGATTCGCTGATCGGCCGGTGTCAACTCCTGGGCACTCTGCAGAAGTGCCTTGGTCTCCCGCAGGGTTGCCGGTGCGAGATCAAGCAGGTGAGCCACTAATGCGGCTGTCTCCCCCAGGAGATCATTCGAGACGCTATTCACCAATCCCCAGCGGTGGGCCTCGTCCGCGGTAACCCAGCGACTGGTCGCACAGATCTCAAGTGCACGGGAGTAGCCGATCAGCCGAACCAGCGGGTGAGTTCCGGTGAGATCAGGGACCAGGCCCAGTGATGCCTCACGCATCGAGAACCGTGCGGCCGGTGTTGCCATTCGCAGGTCGCAGGCAAGGGCAAGCTGGAATCCGGCACCTACTGCCGCGCCGTCAACCGCCGCGATCGAGATCAGAGAGGGGTTGTCAGATAGCCACACGAACCCAGACTGAAACTCAGATATTCGCGCTGAGAGCACGTCATCAGGTAGGTCAGCCATGCTTGACAGCGAAAAGGCCGCTGCTGGGTCGAATGCTGAGCGATCTAACCCGCTGGAGAACGTGCCGCCGTCACCTCGGACGATCACGATTCTGGTTTCAGCGGGTAGTACCTCGCCGATGTGACGCAGACCCCGCCACGTCTCAACACTTTGAGAGTTACGTGTTTGCGGCCGGTTCAACGAAATGGTGACAACCGGCTCACCAAAAGCCCCTGTCCACTCCACCACAAGTCCGCCGGCGCTCAACAGCTCCGCGTCATGTGGTGGTGAGATCACGTCTTCTTGGCTCCCCTTGTATTGCCGCCGCGCCCGCGCAGGTCCACCTCGGACTCGACCAGCAGTCGATGGATAAAACCATACGACCTACCGGTGCGCTGAGACAGTGATCTGATGCTTTCGCCAGCGACGTACCGATCCCGCAACTCGGCGGTGAGCTTTGCGCGCTCATCACCTGAGATCCTTCGGCCCTTACCCAAGCCTGCCATCGCCAATCTTCCTCCAGGACATGTACCGACTACTACGCAGTTGTCACGTGTTTGGCGTCAACTTAGCCGCTTGATCTTCTATACACTCGCACATTGTTGCGGCGTTGCGAAATTGATCTTGTCATGTGGCCCAACGGATTACGCGATCTGAGCGGATCCGCGTAGGTTCGTATATGTGAACCGTGTTGTTGCGAAGTATGAAACTGTTATGAGCGTTACGCCAAGGAGATGAGGTCCTTGTAGTCGCTGCTCCAGAGGTCTTCGACACCATCAGGAAGTAGCAGTACTCGCTCCGGATTCAGCGCTTCAACGGCACCTTCATCGTGAGTGACGAGAATTACTGCACCCTCATATGAACTCAATGCCGAAAGAACTTCATCGCGACTCGCCGGATCTAGATTGTTTGTGGGTTCATCCAAAAGAAGGACATTGGCTGTCGATACCACGAGCGTGGCCAGTGCCAGGCGAGTCTTCTCACCGCCCGACAATGTGCCAACTCTTTGATCGACTGTGTCACCCGAGAATAGAAAAGAGCCGAGTACCCGTCGGATTTCCGGTTCAAGAAGATCCGGTGCAGCCGAGCGCATATTCTCCAGCAAGCTCCTATCCGGATCGAGTGTTTCATGTTCCTGCGCGTAGTAGCCCAATTTCAGGCCATGACCAGGTGTCACCGCACCCGTGTCTGGCGGTTCCACGCCACCGAGGATCCGTAGCAGCGTGGTCTTGCCTGCTCCATTCAAGCCCAACACCACGACACGGCTTCCCTTGTCAATGGCGAGATCCACATCGGTGAAGATCTCAAGTGAGCCATAGGACTTCGAAAGCCCGCTGGCGGTCAGTGGCGTCTTACCACAGGCCGCCGGCTTGGGGAATCGAAGTCTTGCAACACGATCAGTCTTACGAATCTCCTCAACGCTGCCCATCAGCCTTTCGGCCCGACGTGCCATGTTTTGGGCTGCCTTCGCCTTAGTCGCTGTGGCCCTCATCCGATCGGCCTGCTGCTGCAATACCTGGGCCTGTTTCTCGGCATTCGCCCGCTCACGCTTGCGTCGACGCTCATCGGTTTCCCGCTGGTTTTGATAGGCCGACCAGCCCATGTTGTAGATGTCCAACTCACACCTATTGGCGTCGAGGTGGAAAACGCGATTCACGCTTGCTTTCAGTAACTCCACGTCGTGGCTAATGACGATAAGACCACCCTTGTGTGCTTTGAGAAAATCCCGAAGCCATACGATCGAGTCAGCATCCAGGTGATTCGTAGGCTCATCGAGAAGTAGAGTTTCCGCCCCTGAAAAGAGAATCCTCGCGAGTTCAATTCGACGACGCTGACCTCCTGAAAGGGTTGCCAGCGGTTGATTCAGTACACGCTCTGGCAAGCTCAGGCTGGAAGCGATTGCAGCGGCTTCCGATTCAGCTGCATAGCCACCTCGAGTGATGAACTCGGCCTCTGCTGAGGCGTAGCGCTTCATAGCTCGATCTCGCTGGCTTTCGTCCGGATCAGCCATGCGTTCACTCATGATGCGCATCCGACGCGCGAGTTCATCCAGGCCACGAGCAGACAGGATTCGATCTCGACCCAAAACGTCGAGGTCGCCGGTCCGTGGATCCTGTGGCAGGTAGCCGATCTCACCCCCGCGGTGAACTGTGCCAGCCGCGGGCTCTCCCGCACCAGCAAGAATCTTCGTGAGCGTGGTTTTGCCCGCTCCATTGCGGCCAACGAGGCCCACCTTGTCACCAGCAGCAACCCTGAACGAGGCATGCTCAAGGAGAACGCGAGCTCCAACGCGGATCTCAAGGTCATGTACGGAGATGGACACAGTGACACCACTCTACGAGAACGGTGAATCACGACTGAGCTGCGGTCCGCCTCAAACGTTGAACCCAAGCGCTCTGAGCATCTCGCGGCCGTCATCGGTGATCTTCTCCGGGGACCACGGCGGCATCCACACCCAGTTGATCCGGTAGTCAGCCACGACTCCGTCGAGGGCAGCTCGGGTCTGGTCCTCGATCACGTCTGTGAGTGGACACGCCGCGGAGGTCAGCGTGAGGTCGATTGTGGCGATGTTTGAATCATCCACTGCCACGCCATACACGAGGCCAAGATCGACGACGTTGATCCCAAGCTCGGGATCAACGACATCCTTCAGCGCCTCGATGACATCGTCATCAGGTGTGACGGGGCTGCCACCTGCGATTGGTGCGCTCATATCAGTCATCAGTTCTCCTCACCTGTGCCCGCTGCCTGGGCGACAGCGTCCTTCCATGCCATCCATGACAGCAGTGCGCACTTGACGCGTGCTGGGTATTTTGCGACACCGGCGAATGCGACGGCATCACCGAGGACATCTTCATCCGGCTCGACATGTCCGCGCCCCTGCATGAGAGTCAGGAAGGCGTCTGCGGTCGTGAGATCAGCCGTCAGATCCTGATCGGACATCTGCTCGAACAGAACACTGGCAGATGCCTGGGAGATCGAGCAGCCCTGTCCGTCGTATGAGATGTCTGCAAGACGACTGCCGTCAAGGCGTACCCGAAGCGTGATCTCGTCACCACAAGTGGGATTCACATGATGGACCTCGACATCAAATGGGTCACGCAACCCCCGACCACGGGGATTCTTGTAGTGGTCGAGGATGATGTCCTGATAGAGCGATTCGAGGTCCATCAGATCACCTTGAAGAACTTCTGAGCGTCGACGATGGCATCAGCAAGTGCGTCAACGTCCTGCGGTCCGTTGTAGATGTAAAACGTGGCTCGAGTGGTAGCGGCTACTCCGAATCGACGGTGTAGTGGCCATGCGCAGTGATGGCCTACCCGCACCTCCACCCCAGCCTCGTCGAGCACCTGGCCGACATCATGAGCATGAATTCCGTCCACCACGAAAGAAACTGCTGATCCGCGAGCATGTGCGTCAGTCGGTCCGATCACTCGAACCCCATCAATCGCGTTCAGCCGATCAAGTGCGTAGGTGGTGAGAACGTGTTCATGAGCTGCGACGGCGGTCATACCAGAGAGTCGGCCATCAGCAGACTCAAGCGCATTGAGATACTTGACCGCTGCGCCAAGGCCCACGGCCTGAGCAGCCATCGGTACACCAGCCTCGAAGCGCTGGGGAGGAGCTGCGAAGGTGCTTGACTCAAGATGCACGGTCTCGATCATCGAGCCACCGCTGAGGAACGGCGGCATGGATTCGAGCAGCTCGTAGCGCCCCCACAGGACTCCGATTCCCGAGGGTCCGAGCATCTTGTGACCGCTGAAGGCGACAAAGTCTACGCCGAGAGTTCCGACATCCACGGGCATGTGCGGTACCGACTGGCACGCATCAAGTAGGACGATCGCGCCAACCGCACGCGCGGCCGCGGCAATTTCCTGCACCGGCGTCACGGTTCCCAGGACGTTGCTCTGATGGGTGAGCGCGACCACGCGGGTGCGACTGCCAATAACGGCGTTAAGACCGTTCTCGGGATCGGCCAGATCGAGGCGTCCGTCATCAGTCACCGACAGCCATCGCAGTACGGCACCGGTCTTATCGCAGACTTCCTGCCACGGAACAAGATTGGCGTGGTGCTCCATCTGCGTGACGACGATCTCGTCACCCGGCTGAAGTATGAATGTCTCAGCCCCTGATGGAAGTGAAGAGCCATGGGCTGACTTTGCGGTTGCATTGCTGAACGTGTAGGCAACCAGATTGATCGCCTCAGTCGCATTCTTGGTGAAGACCAGTTCACGCGGGACCGCCCCCACGAAGTCGGCAATGAATCGACGAGCGTTCTCATACGCGTCGGTTGCCTCCTCAGCCAGAAGGTGTGCGCCGCGATGAACTGCTGCATTGCACCTGGTGTAGAAGTCTCGCTCGGCGTCCAACACCTGATACGGCTTCTGTGAGGTTGCCCCTGAGTCCAGATACACCAACCTGTTGCCACCGCGAACGGTGCGGTTGAGGATTGGGAAATCCTCGCCAATCTTGGCTACATCGAGCAGCCCATCCAGTGTCATGCGCCGGCCGCAGCCTTCACGTACTGGTCGTAGCCATTCGCCTCGAGTTCATCGGCGAGCTCAGCACCGCCTTCGGCCACGATACGGCCGTCGACGAATACGTGAACGAAGTTGGGGCGGATGTAGCGCAGAATGCGCGTGTAGTGCGTGATGAGGAGGATGCCGACCTCCCCAGAGGCGGCAACGCGGTTCACACCCTCCGAGACGATCTTCAAGGCATCGACATCAAGGCCGGAGTCGGTCTCATCGAGAATCGCAATCTTGGGGGCCAGCAGTTCCATCTGCAGGATCTCGTGGCGCTTCTTCTCGCCGCCACTGAATCCCTCATTGACGTTGCGCTCGGCAAAGGCTGGGTCCATGGACAGAGCATCCATTGCGCCCTTCATCTCCTTGACCCAGGTGCGAAGTTTGGGGGCCTCACCGCGGACTGCAGTGACGGACGTCCGAAGGAAGTTGGAGACAGAAACTCCAGGCACCTCAACTGGATACTGCATGGCCAAGAACATCCCTGCCCGCGCTCGCTCATCCACCGACATCGACAAGACGTCCTCACCATCGAGGGTGACGGTGCCGCCTGTGATGGTGTACTTGGGGTGACCAGCGACGGAGTAGGCCAGCGTGGACTTGCCAGAACCGTTGGGACCCATGATCGCGTGCGTCTCACCTGACCGAACCGTCAGATCCACACCTCGCAAGATTTCACGGGGTCCACCGTCAGCATTGACGCTGACGTGCAGATCGCGAATCTCTAGTACGGACATGGTCTCTCCTTGTGTGTTGGGCGATCAGGACGTAACTGGGAATGGATCTACGAGCACGCTAGCCGTATCGCCGGCGCCCTCAATCTGAACGGGATAGACGGGTACACGGCGCACTGCTGGTGGCCCACTTGGTTCACCGGTCCGCAGGTCAAACCGTGATCCGTGCAACCAGCACTCGATACTGCATCCGTCCACCTCCCCCTCGGACAGAGCCACATCGGCGTGGGAACAGACATCGCTGATGGCATAGACAGTGCCGTCAGCCACCCGTACGACGGCGACCGGCTGCCCATCAATCTGAACTCCGAGTGCACCGCCTTCGGGGATGTCGGCGAGGGCGCACACACGCACAAAGCTCATTCCTCGTCCTCGCTATGTGAGGTGAAACCGAGCTCTTGATCGATCACGTCAACGAGGCGTTCTTCCCAGTCTGGGACGCCAAGACGTGAGATCACATCAGCGAAGAATCCACGCACGACCAGTCGCGTCGCGACGTCCGCAGGGATGCCACGTGACTGCAGATAGAACAATTGCTCATCATCAAACCGGCCGGTGGCACTGGCATGTCCGGCTCCGGCGATCTCACCCGTCTCGATCTCCAGGTTGGGCACCGAGTCGGCACGAGCGGCGTCGGTGAGAACCAGATTTCGGTTCATCTCGTAGGTGTCGGTGCCGATGGCTGCGGCGCGGATCACCACATCTCCAACCCAAACACTGCGCGCAATACCGGCGTCCCCGAGCGCGGGATCGCCGCGAAGTGCGCCCTTGAAGAGGACATCACTGCGACAGTGCGGGGTGGCGTGATCCACCAGCGATCGGTGCTCGAGATGCTGACCGGAATCGGCAAAGTACACGCCAAAGAGTTCGGCCTCACCGCCAGGACCGGCGTATTCGACGGTGGGCACCAATCGAACTGTCTCACCACCGAACGTTGCGATGAAGGAGCGCAGGTGGGCATCTCTGCCAACCACCGCATGTTGACGACCCAGGTGCACTGTGTCGTCGTTCCATGACTGCAGCGACAGGAGTGTGAGACGGGCCCCAGCCCCGAGTTCAACCTCAACATCGGCCGTAAAAGTGGCCGAGCCGACATGCTCCAAGACCACGACCGCCTCGGAGAATGGTTCAGCGCGAATCACAAGATGGGCGACCGTGGGGCTTTGGGTACCCTGCCCCACCACTCGTACGACACTCGTACGCGAGGCTTTTGTCTCAGCCGGGATCGAGAGAACACCGGTGGTGGTTGTAGCGGCGCGAGCGAGTGCAGCAGCACTGTCAACCGGACCGCGAGCAGCCGGAAGCGTTTCTGTTGGTACGCCGATGAGGGTGACCTCGGGAGCCAGATCAGCCTCAACGTGGGCGGCTATCGGCGCCGTGATCTCTTTGTGCAAGCCGCGCAGGCGGCCCAGCGGAGTGAACCGCCACGCTTCTTCGCGTCCTGTAGGCACCGTGATCTCACGTGGGCCATCAGCAACTAACGTCATAACTAGCCGACCGCACCTTCCATTTGAAGTTCGATCAGCCGGTTTAGTTCGAGTGCGTACTCCATCGGCAGTTCACGAGCGATGGGCTCAACAAAGCCGCGAACGATCATGGCCATGGCCTCGTCCTCAGTCATGCCGCGCGACATCAGGTAGAACAACTGGTCTTCACTCACCTTCGAGACAGTGGCCTCGTGGCCCATCGCGGCATCATCGGTGCGCACATCAACGTATGGATACGTGTCGGAACGGCTGATGTCATCAACCAGGAGTGCATCGCACTTGACTGTGCTCTTGGAGCCGTAGGCATCTTCGTTGATCTGCACGAGACCGCGGTAGGACGTACGTCCGCCACCGCGGGCAACAGACTTGGAGATGATGTTGGAAGACGTGTTTGGGGCAGCGTGGACCATCTTGGAGCCTGCATCCTGATGCTGGCCCTCACCTGCGAAGGCAATCGACAGAGTTTCACCCTTGGCGTGCTCACCCACCATCCACACGGCGGGGTATTTCATCGTGACCTTTGAGCCGATATTGCCGTCGATCCACTCCATGGTGGCGCCGGCATGGGCCACCGCTCTCTTGGTGACGAGGTTGTACACGTTGTTCGACCAGTTCTGGATCGTGGTGTACCGACAACGGGCATTCTTCTTGACGATGATCTCGACAACAGCTGAATGCAGTGAGTCACTCGAGTAGATCGGGGCCGTACAGCCCTCGACGTAGTGCACGTAGGAGCCCTCGTCGACGATGATCAGAGTCCGCTCGAACTGGCCCATGTTTTCGGTGTTGATCCGGAAGTACGCCTGAAGTGGAATCTCAACGTTGATTCCCGGTGGCACATAGATGAACGATCCACCGGACCAAACGGCCGTGTTCAACGCTGAGAACTTGTTGTCGCCAGTAGGAATCACCGTGCCGAAGTATTCACGGAACGTGTCTTCGTGCTCTCGTAGACCTGTGTCGGTGTCGAGGAAGACAACACCCTGCTCCTCGAGATCTTCGCGGATCTTGTGATAGACCACCTCGGACTCGTACTGCGCTGCAACCCCAGCCACCAGGCGCTGCTTCTCAGCCTCGGGGATGCCAAGACGGTCGTACGTGGTCTTAATGTCGTCCGGCAGCTCTTCCCAAGAAGCCGCCTGCTTCTCGGTGGATCGGACGAAGTACTTGATGTTGTCGAAATCGATGCCGTTCAGATCTGATCCCCAGGTGGGCATGGGCTTCTTCTCGAAAAGACGAAGACCCTTCAGCCGCATCTCGAGCATCCACGCGGGTTCGTTCTTCTTCGAGGAGATGTCGCGCACGACATCCTCGTTGAGACCACGTCGAGCCTTCGCGCCAGCAACGTCCGGATCAGCCCACCCGAAGTCGTAACGACCAATTCCCTCGAGCTCAGCATGCATGTCCGTGGTCATGCGGATACCTCCATAACTACTGGCGTTGACTGGCTTTCAATCCTTGAGCGAGTGGGCACGAGCGTCGTGCAGACTCCATCACCGGCAGCGATGGTGGCCAGCCTGGTGACATGAACCCCAAGAAGACGACCAAAGGCATCAGCCTCGGCATCGCACAGGGCCGGAAACTCCGAAGCGACATGGCCAACAGGACAATGGTGCTGGCACATCTGAACGGTAGCGCCACCGGATGTTTGCACAACATTTGCCGCGTACCCGTCAGCCGACAGGGAATCGGTCAACTGCTGGATTCGCACACCCATGTCTGGCGCCTGGCTCACATGTGCGTACCGTCGTTCAAGCTCGCTGATTCGATGGTGGGCGAAGGCCTGAACCGCCTGATCTCCCCCGGTCTCGCGCAGAAATCGAAGCGCGCCAACCGCAAGATCGTCGTAGGCGGCTTCGAAGGAGTCGCGTCCGCGCTGACTGAGTGAGTAGACCTTGGCAGGTCGCCCCCGGCCCCTGGTACTGCCTCGACCGGCGGCCGGTCCAAATGGTGCCCGCTCGCTCACGGTCACCAGGTCAGCTTCGACGAGGTGATCCAGATGCCGGCGGACGGCTGTTCCCGTGAGTCCCAGCTGTGCTGCCAGAGCCGGGGCGGTGGACGCACCGGCCTCAAGCAGGGCCCGCGCCACGCGTGCGGGCGCACCAGATAGCGGCTCAGTGGATTTCACAACACTGATGTTACCTAATTCGGCACCAAGTGCGAATCGAGGTCATGGAGCTGCTCACTCAGGCTCTGACCT
Organism: uncultured bacterium; assembly: GCA_963978055.1. GTDB lineage: Bacteria > Actinomycetota > Actinomycetes > S36-B12 > CAIYMF01 > Longivirga. Next base: position 23,894 of record CAXBQZ010000022.1, on the reverse strand, counting down.
AGACTCGGGGTCCATGGCCCCCGCTGCTGTGATCGTCGAAGATCTACATGTCCGCTATGGACCCGTTCACGCGGTTCGAGGGGCCTCGTTTGTGGTTGAGGCCGGCACCGTAACAGCCGTGCTCGGCCGCAATGGCGCCGGTAAGACCAGCACGCTTGAGGTGTGCGAAGGCTACCGACAGCCAACAAGTGGTCATGTTCGCGTATGTGGGCTTGACCCGCTCCGCGCGGCACCCGAACTGCGGGCTCGAGTGGGAGTGATGCTGCAGGACGGAGGCATCTATGGCTCTAGTAAGCCCCTGCACATGCTGCGCCACATGGCGAGCTTCTATGTGAATCCACTCCCAGTCGACGATCTGGCTGAGCGGTTGGAACTGACACAGGTGCGCTCAAGTTATAGACGTATGTCGGGGGGTGAGAAGCAGCGACTGGCACTGGCCTGCGCAATCATCGGGCGGCCCGAGCTGGTCTTCCTCGATGAGCCAACTGCCGGCATGGATCCGCCGTCGCGCCGAACCACCTGGGAACTGATCGAACAACTCCGAACTGATGGCGCCACGGTCGTCCTGACCACTCATCTCCTTGATGAGGCCGAGCGGCTTGCAGATCACGTTGTCATCATTGACAAGGGTCGTGTGCTCCGGGAGGGGACCGTAGCCGATCTCACCGAGGGCGCACCGGTCATCACCTTTCGGGCCGATCCAAATCTTCCCCTTGAGGGACTTCAGCAACTGCTGCCTTCTGGCATCGTGGCATCACAACCTGCACCCGGTCAGTACCGGATTGACGGTTCGAACAGTCCCGAGACAGTCTCAATTCTTGGCAGTTGGAGCTCCCAGTTGGACTTCGTCCCGCGAATGCTCAACACCGGGACGGCAAGTCTTGAAGACGTGTTCCTCTCAATGACGCAGGAGGACGACACCAGATGAGCCCCAAACTCCACGCTGCCGGATCGCTGTCGCCGTCACCCGGTCCAGCCCCAAGACCACAGGCCATCTGGTCTCAGGCACTCTGGGAGATCCGTTCGTCCCTGCTCAACGGTGAGCAACTCCTGCTCACTCTGGTGATTCCTGTTGTCGTTCTGGTCGCGATGGCACATGCACCCGAGGCAATTATCGGCTCTTCGCCCGTGATTGACGTTGTGACACCAGGAGTCTTGGCACTTGCCGTCATGTCCACGGCATTCACCGGTCTGGCCATTGCCACTGCTTTTGAGCGGCGATATGGAGTTCTGAGACTTCTCGGCTCTACTCCATTGGGTCGCAGCGGATTTCTCATCGCGAAGACACTGGGAGTTCTGGCGGTTGAGTTGATTCAGTTTCTTCTGATTGCTCTCATCGCACGTGCCATGGGCTGGTCTCCAAAGGGGTCGTACGTGATCACAGCAGGTGTCCTGCTGATCGGTACATTCACGTTCGCGGCCTTGGGCCTTCTGCTCGCGGGAACTCTTCGTGCCGAGGGCACACTCGCTGTAGCAAACCTCATCTATCTGGTTCTGCTGGGTCTTGGTGGAGTCGTGGTGCCAGCGAGCAGGTTTCCCTCAGCGCTGTCGCACCTCATCAGTGCACTGCCGTCCTCGGCTTTGGCCGATGGACTCCGGATGAGCCTGATGCAGGCGCAGGTCCCCTGGCTGGATCTGCTCATTCTCTCTGGGTGGGGTCTGGTGGCGTTCGTCGCTGTACGACGCTGGTTCCGTTGGTCGCCGTAGTAATGCACCGGACCCAAGGAGCCGCTTGCGCCGCGGTCGCTTAGGCTTGGAGGGTGGTCAGCCAAGCATCGCTATCGGACACCGAAGTGTCGGTCGATGGGCGATGCAACCGGCCCACCCGGACTCTGTTCGCGGCCAACTTGATCGCACAAATGGGGATCGTAGTCACCGGTGCAATTGTCCGAGTGACGAGTTCGGGTCTTGGGTGTCCGACCTGGCCGCGTTGTACGGCAGGGTCCTTTGTCCCGGTTGATGGTCAGCCTGAACAATGGCACAAGTATGTTGAATTCGGGAACCGCACACTGACCTTCATTCTCGGGGTCCTGGCGATCGCATCCGTCGTTGCTGCAGTGCTGGATCGCAGACGTAGACATCGTCTCGGCCTGCAGCCACGGCCGCGCGTATTCTTCTTGGCTCTCGTTCCCATCCTCGGAACCGTCGCCCAGGCCGTCCTTGGCGGGATAACAGTATTGACGGGACTCAATCCATTCGTAGTCGCCGCCCACTTCCTCCTGTCGCTGGTGTTGATTGCGCTGTTGACCAACCTCGTGGTGATCGCTGGTGAGCAGGCCGACCGGCCGGTGACCATCGTGGTCAACCACTACATCCGCAACGGAACCGTCCTGCTCACGGGGCTGATGGCAGGTGTGCTCGTCTTGGGCACACTCGTGACGGCCAGTGGTCCACACGCAGGTGATGCGCACGTTGCGCGGACCGGGTGGGATCCGCAGCTGGTCTCGTGGATCCATGCTGATCTGGTGCTGCTGAGTATTGGTCTCATTACCGGCCTCATCATTGCTTTGCACGCCACCGGTGCGCCCAAAGAGATCACCGGTGCAGCAGCGCTGGCTCTCGCGCTCTTCTTGTCACAGGGACTCATCGGCTACGTCCAGTACTTCACTGGACTCCCGTGGCTCGTTGTGGTGCTCCACGTTCTCGGATCCGTGGTTGTCTGGTGGTCAACGGTGCGATTGTTGCTAAAAACTCGCATTCGGGGCGGAATTCCCACCGGCACCTGATGCTTAGAAGTGCAAGAACGGATCGATCGCCACAGCGAGGAATAGAAGCGCAAGGTATGAGATCGAGCCGTGGAACAATCTCATCGGACGTACGTCAGCATCACCTCGGCGCACCCGTCGAAGTAGTGAGTGCGCTTCCCAGATGAATGCTGCGCCGAGGACGATCGCCACACAGGTGTAGAAGGCGGTCATGCCAGCCGCGGGAACCAAGAGCAAAGATGTGAGCACCATGGCCCACGAGTATCCGATGATCTCTCGAGCTACCCGAGACAGCGGCGCCACCACAGGAAGCATGGGCACGCCAGCGGCGGCGTAGTCCTCCCGGAACCGTAGCGACAGCGGCCAGTAGTGCGGCGGGGTCCAGAAGAAGACCACGCCGAAAAGCACCAGTGGTGCCCACGTGAGTGAATCCGTCACCGCGGCCCAGCCGATCAGAATCTGCATGCAACCGGCAGCTCCACCCCACACGATGTTCTGCGGAGTGCGACGTTTGAGGATCAAGGTGTAGCCAACCACGTACATCAAGATTGCAGCTGCTGTGAGCGCAGCTGCCAGACCATTGGTGAGCACTGCGAACCAGGCCACAGACGACATGGACAGGATCAGCCCGAAGCCAAGTGCAGCACGGGGTGAAACATCCCCGGTCACAAGTGGACGATGGCCCGTTCTGGCCATGACCGAGTCGATGTCACGATCCAAATACATATTCAGCGTGTTGGCACCACCCGCTGCCAGGTATCCACCGATCAGGGTGACCAGCACCAACCTCCAGGACGGCAGTCCGTGGGCGGCCAGGATCATTGTGGGAACGGTTGTGACGAGCAGAAGCTCGATGATGCGCGGCTTTGTGAGCGCGATATACGCCCGAACAACCCTGGGCAGGGGAACTGGGGTCGCACTGTAGTCCGCGAGGTCTTCACGGTCTGGGCGCGGCTCAACCGCGCTCATGCAGACCTCCTATGCAGCATGTCCTGACCATATCGCGTACCCACCCGTCATCGCATATGCGACCCGGCTGCTCCACCTGCCTGCCAGTTGGGCCACAGCACCGATAGGGTGACGCCGTGACGAGGTTTCAGAACTCCCCCAGTGCACTCCGCTCCCAGACACCGTGGTGGACGTCCGAGGACGACCGCGCGGTAGACACGGCTCGTGTCCTTGCCGCCGATGCGGTGCAGAAGGTCGGCAACGGTCACCCCGGAACGGCCATGAGCCTGGCGCCGGCGGCATATTTGCTCTTCCAGCGCTTCTTAGCTCATGATCCGGCCGATCCCAACTGGCTCGGTCGGGATCGATTCGTCCTATCGTGTGGGCACTCGTCACTCACCCTCTACATCCAACTCTTCCTGTCCGGCTACGCGGTCGAACTATCAGATCTGCAGTCGTTCCGGACTTGGGGGTCACTCCTTCCTGGCCATCCCGAGGTTCATCACACCCCAGGGGTTGAGACCACTACCGGGCCGCTAGGACAGGGACTGGCCACCGCGGTCGGTATGGCCATGGGTGCGCGATATGAGCGTGGCCTTCTCGACCCGTCCGCTGCACCTGGGGAGAGCATCTTCGACCACATGGTGTGGGTGATCGCCTCTGACGGTGATCTGGAGGAGGGTGTTACCTCTGAGGCGTCATCACTGGCTGGAACCCAGAGGCTCGGCAATCTTGTGGTGATCTGGGATGACAACCGCATTTCCATCGAGGACGACACGGCCATCGCATTCAGCGAAGATGTGGCAGCTCGTTATGCGGCTTATGGGTGGCACGTGCAGCACGTCGAGATGAATGAGGATGGCAGCGTCAACGTCGTGGAACTGGCAGAGGCCATGCAGGCTGCACAGGATGAGACGTCTCGGCCTTCCTTCATCCAACTTCGAAGCATCATCGGCTGGCCCGCACCCACCTTGCGCAATACGTTCAAGGCCCACGGATCCGCGCTTGGCGCCGCAGAGGTTGCAGCCACCAAGGAACTGCTCAATTTCGACCCCGAACAGTCATTCGTGGTCGAGGACGCAGTGCTCACCCGCAGCCGAGCCGTGGCCGACAGAGGGGCCGCCCTCCGACGTGAATGGGATACCGCTTACGAAGCATGGCGTGTCTCCCAGCCTGAGCGCGCGGCGCTTCTGGATCGGTTGATTGCAGGTGAATTACCCACTCTCGAGCTCCCTTCATTCCCAGCGGGCAAGGATGTCTCGACGCGCAAAGTCAGCGGTGAGGTCATTCAGGCCATCGCTGCACAATTGCCCGAGTTCGTCGGTGGTAGCGCCGATCTTGCCGAAAGCAACAACACCACGATCGAAGGTGGGCAGTCCTTCTTACCAACGGGAACTGTCGTATCTCCCACCTCACCCTTCGGTGGTGCGCAGTCACCGTATGGTCGCATTCTGCATTTTGGTGTTCGCGAACATGCAATGGGATCGGCTCTGAACGGAATGGCGCTGTCCGGATTGCTGCGACCCTTCGGCGGCACCTTCATGGTGTTCAGCGACTACATGCGCGGTGCGGTTCGACTTTCGGCGATCATGCAGACGCCCGTCACGTACGTCTGGACGCACGACAGCATCGGCCTAGGCGAGGATGGACCAACCCACCAGCCGGTCGAGCACCTGTGGTCTCTGCGAGCGATCCCCGGTCTGGATGTCATTCGTCCTGCTGACGCCAATGAGGTGGCCATTGTGTGGGAGCAGATCCTGCGCAATCGCCGACCGGCTGGTCTCATCCTGACGCGACAGAACGTGCCTACGTTCGAACGCGGTCCAGAGCATGGCGCACCCGCGGAGGGTGCGGCCAAGGGCGGGTACGTGCTCGCTGACAGCAGAACTGGATCCGTGGACGTGATCCTCATCGCCACTGGTTCAGAGGTACAGCTTGCGGTGGCTGCGCGTGATCAACTTGAAGCAGCGGGAATTGGTACCCGGGTCGTGTCGATGCCGTGTACTGAATGGTTCGACGCCCAGCCGGAGACCTATCGAAATGCGGTACTCCCACCGGCTGTATCCGCACGGGTGTCCGTCGAGGCCGGTGTGGCACAGGGCTGGTGGAAGTATCTCGGAACCTATGGCCGCGCTGTCTCACTGGAGCATTTTGGTGCCTCAGCCGATGCTGCCACTCTCTTCCGAGAGTTCGGTTTCACCCCGGAGGCGATCACAGCAGCTGCCCAGGAGTCGTTGAGCGCCACGCGCGGTTGAGCAAGGACGCGACTTAGGCAGGGTCAGTTCAATAGGCTCTGGTGCATGACAACAGATCTCTGTGCAGAACTGTCCGAAGCCGGAGTTTCTATCTGGTTGGACGATCTCGATCGCGGCCGATTGGTCAGTCGCGGGCTGGCAGGACTGGTTGATACCAGTTCCGTCGTGGGCGTCACCACCAATCCGAGCATCTTCGAAAAGGCCATTGGCGGAGACTCCGTTCACTATCAGGAGCAGATTGCCGATCTTGCGATCCGCGGGGTATCTGTGGATGAAGCGGTCCGCGCTATGACCACCAAGGATGTCCGGTGGGCCTGTGATGTCCTGCACGACGTCTACGTTCGCAGTTCGGGAGTTGATGGCCGCGTCAGCATCGAGGTTGATCCCCGATATGCGCGTGATACCCGTGCCACTGTTGCCGAGGCACGCTTCCTGCACTGGGCCGTCGATCGGGCGAATGTTCTGATCAAGGTTCCGGCCACAATTGAAGGTCTTCCAGCCATCACCGAACTAATCGGCGAGGGCATCAGCGTTAATGTCACGCTGATCTTCTCCGTTGAGCGCTACCGGGCTGTGCTGGACGCCTGGCTCGCAGGTCTGGAATTGGCGCAGGCACGGGGCCTTGATCTGTCGGGGATTGAATCAGTTGCATCCTTCTTCGTCAGCCGAGTCGATACGGAGGTAGACAAGCGACTCGGGCCGGACAGTCCACTCCGCGGTACCGCGGCGATTGCGAACGCACGTATCGCCTATGAGGCCTTCGAGCAGGTGCGTGCCAGTGATCGCTGGAAAGTGCTTGCGGCTGCTGGTGCCCACGTACAACGACCGCTGTGGGCCTCAACGGGGGTCAAGGACCCGGCGTACTCAGACACCCGCTACGTGGACCAGTTGGTTACCAGAGATGTCGTGAACACGATGCCCGAAGCGACCCTGGATGCTGTACGCGATCATGCCGTGATCACGGGTGACACGGTTACCCCGTTCTACGCCGATGCACATGCCGCACTCACGTCCATCGCCGATGCCGGAGTTGACCTGGCAGATGTGGTTGACCTGTTGGAGCGTGAAGGGGTCGACAAGTTCATAGCATCGTGGGAGAACCTTCTCGGTGTTGTGAATGGTGCCCTTGATGCAGCTCGTCAGGCAGCGGGACGGTCGTGAGATGAGAACACACGTCTGGACACCATCAGCCAACCCATTGCGTGACGAGCGTGACCGACGACTCCCCCAGATCGCCGGACCCTGCAGCCTGGTGATCTTCGGTGTCACCGGAGACCTAGCCCGCAAGAAGCTGATGCCAGCCGTGTACGACCTGGCAAACCGGGGGCTGCTTCCACCCGCATTTGCGCTTGTGGGCTTCGCCCGTCGCGACTGGGCGGATCAGGATTTCGCCCAGATTGTGCACGATTCCGTTCGTGAGCATGCTCGAACCGAATTCCGTGAGGACGTTTGGGCTGAACTGTCCAAAGGCATCCGGTTCGTCATGGGGGACTTCGGCGATGCTGCAGCTTTTGACAATCTCGCCCGTACCGTTGAGGACCTGGATCGAATACGTGGAACACGGGGCAACCACGCGTTCTATCTGTCGATTCCACCCAAGTTCTTTGGCCCGGTTGTTGAGCAGTTGGAGAGATCCGGGCTGTCTGTGTCACAGGACGGAGCCTGGCGCAGAGTCGTCATTGAGAAGCCCTTCGGACATGATCTGCAGAGTGCCCGTGAACTGAACGAGACCATCGGCAAGGTGTTTCCCTCGGGATCGGTGTTCCGTATCGACCACTATCTGGGCAAGGAGACAGTGCAGAATCTGCTGGCTCTGCGCTTTGCCAACACGATGTTCGAGCCGATCTGGAACAGCAACTACGTCGACCACGTGCAGATAACCATGGCCGAAGACATCGGTATTGGCGGTCGTGCGGGCTACTACGACGGTATCGGCGCTGCGCGGGACGTCATTCAGAACCACCTTCTCCAACTGCTTGCCCTCGCAGCGATGGAGGAACCGTTGTCCTTCGATGCGCGTGATGTGCGCATTGAGAAGGAGAAGGTGCTCACGGCGATCAAACTTCCCAATGATCTGGCCGCACATACCTCACGAGGTCAGTACGCCGCCGGCTGGCAGGGTGGTGTGCAGGTCGAGGGTTACCTGCAGGAGGACGGGATCTCACCAACCTCGCAGACCGAAACATTTGCCGCCATCAAACTCGAGGTAGACACAAGACGTTGGGCCGGAGTGCCGTTCTACCTGCGCACCGGCAAGCGACTCGGTCGCCGCGTCACAGAACTTGCCGTGGTTTTCAAGCGGGCGCCCCATCTCCCGTTCAGCGAGACCGACACCGAGGAGCTCGGCCAGAACGCCTTCGTTGTGAGAGTTCAGCCTGATGAAGGTGTCACGATGCGATTCGGCAGCAAGGTTCCTGGCACTCAAATGGAAGTACGTGACGTCAATATGGACTTTGCGTACGGTGACTCCTTCACCGAGTCGAGTCCAGAGGCATATGAGCGGCTCATTCTCGATGTGCTGCTGGGCGACCCGCCGCTTTTTCCACGGCATGAAGAGGTGGAATTGGGCTGGAAGGTCCTGGACCCGATCCTGGATTTCTGGGCCGGCGAGGGCCAGCCCGATCAATATGAGTCAGGAACATGGGGCCCGAAATCCTCGTACGACATGATCGCTCGTGATGGACGAAGCTGGAGGCGACCATGACCGTGCGATTGGATGGCACAACCGCGGCACAGGTAGCTCGCACGATCTCCGAGGAGCGGTTCCGTCAGGGCTCGAGTGCTGTCGGCCGAGTTCTCACGTTGGTGATCGTGGCCGATGAGGCGAGTCAGGCAGATGCCGTACATGCCGCCGCCAAGGCGGCTCGGGAGCATCCATGCCGGATTCTGACAGCCATTCCACGACCTGGACATGGTCCGGCTCAACTTGATGCCGAGATCACTGTGGGTGGTGCCGATGGACTCGGTGAACTGGCTGTGCTCCGGTTACGAGGACCGCTGTCTCATCACGCCGAGTCCGTCGTTCTGCCGCTGCTCGTACCAGATGCACCGGTGGTCGTCTGGTGGCCTGCCGCCTGTCCGGCAACGCCAGCCCTTGACCCGATCGGTGCGTTGGCACAGCGACGCATCACCGACTCAGCCGAACATGGGCGTCCGCTCAAACTGCTGCGGGAACTCGCCGACGGGTACACCCATGGAGATACCGATCTGGCGTGGACGCGGATCACCCCGTGGCGCGCCCTGCTGGCCTCGGCTCTTGATGAGCCATATGACCCGATCGTCTCTGTCGACGTTCATGCGCCTAAGGCGAACCCCTCGGCCGCGCTGCTCGTGTCCTGGCTTGAAGGTTGCCTGAAAGTGCCCGTCACTATCAGGGCCTCCAAGGGTCCTGGAATCACGGGGGTGGATCTACACACGGTCCATGGCGACATCATCGTGAGCCGACCCGACGGTCGGGTTGCGGCCATCTCGCGGCCAGGGATGCCAGATCGGGAGGCGGCCCTACCTCGCCGGTCGGTGGAGTCGCTGATCGCCGAGGAACTGCGTCGGCTAGATCCAGACGATATCTATGAAGAAGTCTTGGCCCGTTACGCAGCATCTGCGGAGTCGACAACCAGTACCAAAGTGGCCACCACATCAGCCACGTCATCGCGGCGCACGTCCTCGTCATCGGCCAAGAAGTCGTAGTGGTCGACGTCATCAAGTGGTTTGCGTCGGCTGATGAACTGGCTGAGGGTATCGCCGATCAACTCACGCACACGACAGTGGGGGCACTGGCCACCCGAGGTATTGCCCACATCGTCCTCACTGGTGGGCGGATGGGAACCACCTGCCTGGAAGCCGTGCGTGAGCATCCGCTCACCCGCGATATCCCATGGGACGGGGTTCATTTCTGGTGGAGTGACGAACGATTCGTCCCGTCCGAAGACAGCGAACGAAACGACGTAGCTGCGGTGCGAGCCCTCTTGTCCAGTCTGGATCTGCCCGCCGAGAATGTGCACCGAATGCCCAGTTCAGACAGCGGACTCAGCCTGGAAGAGGCTGCATTCCACTACTGGGCAGAAATCAATCAGATACTGGGCGATGACCTCGTGTTTGATATCTGTCTGCTCGGGGTCGGAGAGGACGGCCATGTCGCGAGCCTGTTTCCAGGGCGAGCGGAGATCGAACTTGATGACCCGGGGGTAATCGCGATAACCCACTCCCCCAAGCCGCCACCGGAGAGACTTACGTTCACCCGTGAACTCATCGGGTGCGCCCGTCAGGTATGGCTCCTTGCCAGTGGCTCTTCGAAGTCCGACGCCGTCTGGCTCATTGCCGCTGACGAGCCGGTGCCCGCAGCCCGAGTCCACGGGTCTGTGAGAACACTTCTGCTTCTAGACCAGGATGCCGCCGCTGGGCTGCCACCCGCGGAGGCTGACGATTGGTCCGAGGAAGAGGCCTAACGCAGCTTTGCGAGAGCCTCGTTCAGGATGGCCTCGCCATCCTCATCACTGCGACGTTCCTTCACGTATGCAAGATGTGTCTTGTATGGCTCGATCTTGGGGGCCGCAGGCGGATTTTCTGCATCAGGTCCAGCCGGCAGACCGCAGCGTGGACAGTCCCACGAGTCAGGGATTTGGGCCTCAGTGGCGAATGTTGGAGAGGTTTCATGGCCGTTCTCGCAGTAGAACGAGATACGCAGGCGCGGGGCCGCATCTCCACGCTCTGCTTCACCCATGGGTCCGGCCCCAACACGACTGCCACGAATTGCACTGCCACTAGCCACGGAGGTTGCCTTTCATAGTGATTCGGACGTTGACGTTCGAGCTAGCCTTTCAAAAGAAGGCCCAAGCCGACAATCAGGGCTGCCCACACCAGGCCGAGCCCAATCGTGATGCGGTCGAGATTTCGCTCCGCAGCACTCGATCCACCCAATGATGAAGATATGCCTCCACCAAAGAGGTCAGATAGTCCGCCACCCTTGCCCTTGTGTAGCAGCACCAGCAGAACCAGCAGGGCGCTGATGATCACGAGCAGGATCTGAAACAGCAGAACCACGACACTGCCTTTCGATGGGGAACGCTTGCGCTTCTAGGATACGCGATTACTCCGGTGAACACGTCCCGCGCCACCCACTTGGGCTCAGGACCTGCCAGGTGGCTCAACCGTCGCCGTGCAGTCGGAATCGGCAGATGGCAACGAACTCGTCAGGATCAAGGCTTGCGCCCCCGACCAGCGCCCCATCCACATCGGGTTGAGCCATGATTGAGGCCACGTTACTCGCCTTCACCGAACCCCCATAGAGGATGCGGATCCCATCGGCGATATCGGCAGAGTACTGATCCGCGATGGATGCACGGATGGCGCCGCAGACCTCTTGTGCATCCTCGGGGGTGGCGACCTCACCAGTTCCGATTGCCCAGATGGGTTCATAGGCGATAACGATGGAACTGATCGACTTCTTATCTACCCCAGCCAGCGCCGCCGCCACCTGGTTGACCGTGTGTTCAACGTGTGTGCCAGCCTGACGAATCTCTAGGCCCTCACCCACACATAGGATCGGGGTAAGGGCGTTCCGCAGGGCGGCAATTACCTTCGAGCCCACAACCTCATCGGTCTCATGGTGATACTGCCTGCGCTCGGAGTGCCCGACCGTGACGAAGGTGCACCCAAGTTTGGCGAGCATGGTGCCGCTCACATCACCGGTGAATGCACCCTGATCGTGGGGTGATAGATCCTGAGCCCCGTATTTGAGATCCAGATTGTCAGCGTTGATCACGGTCTGCACGGATCTGATGTCCGTGAATGGCGGAAGTACTGCCACCTCACATGCGTGATAGTCAGCCTCAGTCAGGCCGAAGGACAGCTTCTGAACCACCGCGATGGCTTCGAGATGGTTGAGATTCATCTTCCAGTTGCCTGCCATGAGCGGCATACGGGCCATATGTCAGTCCTCCAAAACGGCCAGGCCGGGAAGTACTCGGCCTTCGAGCAATTCAAGTGAAGCTCCACCACCAGTTGAGATGTGGGTGAACCCCGATTCGTCAACACCGAGCAGGCGGACCGCTGCGGCCGAATCACCACCACCCACGACAGTCAGACCATCGACATGGGTGATGGCCTCTGCCACAGCGCGGGTACCCTGCGCAAAAGCCGCCATTTCGAAGACTCCCATCGGTCCGTTCCAGACGACCGTCTTTGCATCGGCAATTCGGGCAGCGAACAGCTCGCGACTGGTTGGACCGATGTCCAGGCCCATCCAGCCATCCTCGATGGCGTTGGCTGCGACGACTTTGTGCTCCGCATCCGGGGCAAAGGCCGTTGCTACAACGATGTCGACTGGCAGCACCAACTCGACACCTCGTTGCTCGGCTTGGGCAATCAGGCCCCTGACCGTGTCGATCTGATCTGCCTCCAGGAGTGAGGACCCGACCCCGTAGCCCATGGCGGCCAGGAAGGTGAAGCACATACCTCCGCCGACGAGAAGGCGATCAACCTTGGTCAGAAGATTGTTGATCACGCCGAGTTTGTCGCTCACTTTGGACCCACCCAGGATCACCACGTATGGGCGATCCGGGTCACTGAGCACCTTGTTGAAGACTCTGGCCTCACCGAGGACGAGATTGCCCGCAGCATGTGGCAGGAGCCGCGCCACGTCGGTAACACTCGCCTGCTCACGGTGGACCACTCCGAACCCATCACTGACAAAGACATCTGCAAGTGAGGCAAGTTCACGTGCCAATTCACCGCGGACAGCGGGATCTTTGCTCGTCTCACGGTCGTCGAAACGAACGTTCTCAAGCAGGACGACGTCACCGTCGACCATGTCGGAAACGCACGCCTGCGCACTGGCGCCGGAGACATCACCGGCGAGCACCACCTTCACGCCCAGCAGCTCTCCGAGACGTTCAGCGACAGGGGCCAGGCTCAGTTCAGGACTCGGGCCACCCTTGGGCCTGCCAAGATGGGCGGCCAGGATCACCCGCGCCCCGCGACCCCGCAGTGCGGTGATCGTTGGCAGAGCAGCACGGATACGTCCGTCATCGGTGATGTGTCGACGGCCGTCCGCCAGGGTTTCCAGCGGCACATTGAAATCTGTGCGAACCAGAACCCGGCGACCGGCGACATCAAGGTCGTCGATCGTCAGCATCGAGATCTCAGAGGCTGGAGCCGACGAAGCCGACCAGATCGACGAGGCGGTTGCTGTAACCCCACTCATTGTCGTACCAGCCGAGCACCTTGACCGTATCGCCCATGCCAATGGTCACTCCGGCATCGAAGATGCACGATGCGGGTGAGGTGACGATGTCGCTTGAGACGATCGGATCCTCGGTGTACTCAAGGATTCCCTTGAGGGGGCCCTCTGCGGCGGCCTTCATTACCGCGTTCACCTCATCGCGCGTTACCTCGCGAGACAGCGTGGCCGTGAGATCCGTAGCCGATCCCGTGGGAACGGGAACACGCATGGCGTAACCATCCAACTTGCCCTTGAGCGCCGGCAACGCCAGGCCGATTGCCTTCGCAGCACCGGTGGACGTTGGGATCATATTGATGGCCGCAGCGCGGGCGCGGCGCAGGTCGCTGTGAGGGTAGTCAAGGATGACCTGATCGTTGGTGTATGCGTGAATCGTGGTCATGAGGCCTTTGACGATTCCAAACTCATCATTGAGCACCTTGGCCATCGGTGCCAGGCAGTTTGTAGTGCAGGACGCATTGCTGATGATGGTGTGGTTCGCCGGATCGTACGTCTCCTGGTTGACGCCCATGACGATGGTTGCGTCTTCACCCTTTGCCGGCGCGGAGATGATGACCTTCTTCGCACCTGCAGCAACATGGGCAGCGGCCTTTTCTGCATCGGTGAAGAAACCCGTGGACTCCACGACGATGTCTACTCCGAGATCACCCCAGGGCAATGCTCCCGGGTCGCGCTGAGCGAGGGCGGCGATCGACTTACCGTTGACAACGATTGAGTCGTCTGTGTGTGAGACCTCAGCATCGAGGCGACCAAGGATGCTGTCGTACTTCAGCAGATGCGCAAGCGTTCGGTTGTCGGTGAGGTCGTTCACCGCGACAATCTCGATATCAGCACCCTGTGCTGCTGCGGCACGGTAGAAGTTGCGGCCGATACGGCCAAATCCGTTGATTCCAACGCGTACAGTCACGGCGAAGCCCTCGTTCTCGATTGACAGATCTGAATTTTCGACGCCAATGTCGAAACCCCTATAGACCCTATCGGACCGAGTCGTCCCCCGAAGACCTGACCTCGATATCGGCCAGCTAGTCGCCGTCGACGAGTTCCGCCGGGATTCCTGCCTCTGTATCAGGTATCCCGAGCGCGGCGGCTCGCTTGTCAGCCAGTGCGAGGAGTCGTCGAATGCGGCCAGCGATTGCATCTTTGGTCATCGGTGGATCGGCCAGGGCGCCAAGCTCCTCCAGTGATGCTTGCTGATGCTCCATCCGCAGTCGCCCGGCATCGGCGAGGTGATCTGGCACCTCATCGCCCAGGATCTCCAGAGCCCTAGCTACGCGGGCACCTGCGGCAACAGCAGCACGAGCAGATCGTCGCAGGTTGGCATCATCGAAATTGGCCAGTCGATTCGCCGTAGCTCTGACCTCGCGGCGCATCCTGCGCTCCTCCCAGGTCAGGACGGACTCATGTGCCCCGAGCCTGGTGAGCAGAGCAGCGATCCCATCTCCATCTCGGATCACCACTCTGTCGACGCCCCGCACCTCACGCGGTTTGGCGGCGATCCCCAGACGACGTGCGGCGCCCGAAAGTGCAAGTGCCGCCTCAGGACCCGGGCAGGTGATCTCGAGAGCAGAAGAGCGACCTGGCTCAGTGAGCGAGCCATGTGCAAGGAATGCACCACGCCAGGCAGCCTCGCAGTCGCAGAGCGAACCGTTGACGATAGCCGTTGGTAGGCCGCGCACCGGACGACCGCTCGCATCCACGAGACCGGTTTGGCGGGCCAACTGCTCACCATCATTGAGCACACGCACGAGATAGCGGTTGCCCTTGCGAATTCCTCCCGGATGAGCCACGGCGAGTTCACTTGGATGGCCATACACGTCGGCAATGTCTTTACGAAGTCGACGAGCCGCCGCCCCGGTGTCGAGCTCTGCCTCGATGATGATGCGTCCGCCAACAATGTGGAGCCCCGATGCGAACCGCAGAATCGCTGAAACCTCAGCCTTGCGGCAGCACGGCTTTGTAACCTTGAGACGCGAGAGTTCGTCTTTGACCGCTGCAGTCATTGCCATGTCACGCATCTTGCCACCTGCGTCAACAACCCTCCTGCCGCAGGGGCCAAATTTCGACAAATGCTCGTGACGTTACTGCCCCAACACCCCACCGAATGCGGAGGCAAGCAGGTCAACATCATGTCGTGGTGTGCCATCTCGGGCACTCACGGGGGCCAGTACCAATTGCCCTCCCAGCGTCGCCGTGACTGCCGCCAGGGTTGATACATCGTTGACCCGGCCAGGATCGGCGATTACGGCGTCGATCCGCACCGACGGCAGGTATCGCGCCAGTTCGTGCAGATGCCGCTCTGGGGAGAAGTCCGATGTCTCCCCCGGCTGCGGGGCCAGATTCAGGACGACCACGACCTTCGCGGCAGAATCTACGATCGCCTGACTGATACCTGACACCAAGAGGGGCGCAATAACACTTGTGAACCATGAACCAGGACCCAGCACCACAACATCGGCCTGACGTATCGCCTCGACCGCATCCGGACATGCCTGTGTATCCGGTGGTTCGATCCGCAACGACACGACCCTACCCGGGGTGGTGGCGACCTGCACTTGCCCTTCCACCCGTTCCGTTTGCGCAGGGTCGCGCGGGTCCATCCCTGCGACGTCTGCCACAACATGCAGGGGTCTGGTGGCCACCGGCAACACGCGACCGTGCGCACCCAACAGGGCTGCGACCCAATCAAGGCCGGTCACAATATCTCCGGTCTCTTCCCACAGTGCAGTGATCAACAGGTTGCCAATTGAATGACCGGCAAGGTCACCATCGCCAGAGAACCGATGTTGGATCACCCGACTCCATGTCCGACCCCACGTGTCGTCTCCGCACAGGGCCGCTAGCGCCATCCGTAGATCGCCGGGTGGGACAACGTCGAACTCATCGCGCAGCCGACCGCTGGAGCCGCCATTGTCGGAAACCCCAACCACGGCGGTGACATCGTCGGTCACTCGACGCAGCGCCCGCAAAGTGGCCGCCAGCCCATGACCCCCGCCGATGGCCACCACTCTGGGACCTGACGCCTGTGGGCGGGTCCGAGACATTCCAACCATCACTCACGTCCAAGATCGCGGTGGACCACCAGGGGCTCGACACCTACCTTGACCAGACGGACCGCAAGATTCTCTGCCATGGCCACACTGCGATGCTTGCCACCAGTGCAGCCGACACCGATCGTGACGTACCGCTTGCCTTCGCGCAGATAACCATCGGAGGCGAGATCGAGAAGGGCTGACATCTGGTCGAGGTACGTGCGAGCCTCGGGCATCTCGGTGACGTAGTCACTCACTGCTGCATCCTGGCCGGTGAGTTCGCGCAACTCCGGGATCCAGAAGGGATTCGGAAGGAAGCGCACGTCAAAGACAAGATCGGCATCAACAGGGATGCCGTATTTGAAACCGAAGGACATCACCGTGGCTCGTAGTGGGACATCCTCGTCACTACCGAAGGCCGCATCGATTTTTCGTCGCAGGTCATGGACATTGAGATTCGAGGTGTCGATCACCAGATCGGCACGTGCGCGCAGATCACCGAGCAACTCCCGTTCGCGGGTAAGGCCATCGAGGATGCCCCCGCCCTGCTGGAGTGGGTGCGGCCGTCTACTGCTCTCGAACCGTCGGACCAGAACGTTGTCGCTTGCTTCCAGGTAAACAACGCGTACTTCGAATCCATCACGCATCACCTGATCGAGTGCATGGGCCAGATCATCGAACATGTACCCACTCCGCACATCTACGACAACAGCGAGGCGGTGGATGTGATCGGCCTGTGAAATGTGCTGCACCGCATCGGGTAAGAGCACCGGTGGCAGATTGTCAACGACGAACCAGCCCTGATCCTCGAGTGCACGCGCAGCCGTGGATCGACCCGCACCCGAGACACCGGTCACCAGGACCAGCTCAACAGAGGATTCGCTCACGTCAGACCTTCCCAGATTGCACTAGGTCTCGATGATCTCACCGGTCGTGACATTTATCGCCGGTGAGGACTCCTGGGCGGCCAGCGTGTCGAAGATGGCCTGTGCGATCGATGGACCGATTCCCGGGACGGACGCGATCTCATCCACCGATGCGGCGCGCAGTCTCTTCAACGAACCGAACTGCTTGAGCACAGCCTTGCGGCGCATCTCGCCCAGACCGGGCACCTCGTCTAGCAAGCTTTCAATCATCCGCTTGCCACGCTTCTGCCGCTGATAGGTGATCGCGAATCTGTGGGCCTCATCTCGAATCCTCTGAAGCAGATACAACCCTTCCGACGTACGGGGCAGGATCACCGGATCCGGATCTCCGGGCAGCCAAACCTCCTCAAGGCGTTTGGCCAAGCCAACCACGGCGATCTCAGACATCCCGAGTTCGGAGAGCGCAGCCTGCGCCGCCTCAACCTGTGGGGCACCACCGTCCACGACGAGCAGTTGAGGTGGATACGCGAACTTGCGGGCCCTGCCGGTTGTCGGGTCTATTCCGGGCAAGTCGCCCGTCCGCTCGGCAAGTTCGGCCTGATAGCGACGAAACCTTCTGGTGACCACCTCGGCGATAGAGCGGGTGTCGTCAGCTCCCTCATGGCGGATGGCAAACCGTCGGTACTCGGAGGTGCGTGGCAGCCCATCTTCGAACACGACCAGGCTTGCCACGATATCGGTACCTGCGAGATGGCTGACATCCACACATTCGATGCGCAGTGGTGCTTCGGCGAGCCCGAGGTACTCTGCGAGTTCCTCCAGTGCCTGACTTCTCGTGGATAGGTCGCCACCCCGCCTGGTCTTGTGCAGAGCAAGGGCCTGCTCCGCATTCCGGACGACCGTGCCCATGAGGTCCTTCTTGTCGCCACGTTGAGGTACCCGAATCTCTACATGAGTTCCACGACGATCTCTCAGCCATTCCCTCGTCGTCTCGATTTGGGTTGGCAACTCCGGTACGAGAACCTCACGCGGGATCGCTTCACCCAACTGATCTCCGTAGAGAGATGTAATCAGGGATTCGATCAGATCAGAGGCGGTGACATCGCTGGTCTTCTCCACGATGAATCCGCGCTGTCCGCGGATGCGCCCACCCCGAACGTGGAATACCTGGACGGCCGCCTCCAATTCATCATCGGCAAGTCCGACCACATCGGCGTCTGTTGCGTCCCCGAGAACAACCGCCTGCTTCTCGAGCGCCCGCTCAAGTGCTCGCAGATCGTCGCGAAGTCTTGCCGCCGTTTCGTACTCCTGAGCGGCTGACGCCTGCTTCATCTCACGTTCGATCCGACGGGTGTAGGTGGACGTCTGACCGGACAGGAATGCGCAAAAGTCTTGGACAATGGCGCGATGCTCCTGCGCGCTTACATTGCCAACGCATGGTGCCGAGCACTTGCCGATATAGCCGAGCAGACACGGCCGACCCATCTGCCCATGTCGACGGAATACCCCATTGCTACATGTGCGTGCGGGGAATACCCGCAGTAGCAGATCAACAGTTTCGCGGATCGCCCAAGCATGTGAGTAGGGACCGAAATAGCGCACCCCCTTGCGCTTGGTTCCGCGCATGACGGTGATTCGCGGATATTCCTCATCCAGTGTGACCGCTAGATATGGGTAAGACTTGTCGTCTCGGTACCGGACGTTGAAACGCGGATCGAACTCTTTGATCCAGGTGTACTCAAGTTGGAGAGCTTCCACCTCGGTATCAACCGTGACCCAATCAATGGATGCTGCCGTGGTCACCATCGTTCTGGTGCGCTGATGAAGCCCACTCAGATCTTGAAAATAGGAGTTCAGTCTCGACCGTAGGCTCTTGGCCTTGCCAACGTAGATGACCCGACCATGCTCGTCACGAAATCGGTAAACCCCCGGGGCATCCGGGACAGCACCGGGCCGAGGACGGTAGCGCGATGGATCAGCCAACGACGCTACCCGGTGATGGTGATACTGGAGCCGTTGACCGAGATGTTCACGGGGGCCAATGGAGTTGGAGCGGGCCCCTGAACTACGGATCCATCCACTGCTGAGAACACACTTCCGTGGCAGGGGCAGATGATCTGACCCTGCTCAACTCCACCCACTGCGCAGCCCGCATGGGTGCAGATGGACGAGAAAGCCTTGTAGGTGCCGGCGGTTGGCTGTGTTACCACTACGGCCGGATTGTCGAGAATCTTCCCACCGCCAACGGGGACATCACTGGTTGACACCTGAATCCCGGACGCGGCCGCTGAACTGGCCGGTGCCGAGGGGGTGAGCGTCGCTGGTGCCGGACCTGACTCGGTGGGGGCTGGTTGACTTGAGGACGAGGTGGCCGAACTTGTGCCACATGCGGACAGTATTCCGGCGCCAGCCACAACAGCTCCGGAGATGAGAACAGTTCGGCGGGTCGGATTCACATCAGTCATGTCTCCACCGTATCTGCTCATGACACCGCCTGCTTCCTGCGACGAGCCGGCACTGGCTTTGAATCTACTGAGGATCGATGACTGAAGATCTCTGCGAGGAACCTGCCGGTGTGACTGCCAGGCACTGCAGCCACCTCCTCGGGTGTACCGGTGGCAACCACTGTCCCGCCTCTGAACCCACCTTCCGGCCCCATATCGATCAGCCAATCAGCAGTTTTGATGACGTCCAGATTGTGCTCGATCACCACGACGGAGTTGCCTTTGTCGACCAGTGACTGCAATACGCCCAGAAGCCGACGAATATCCTCAAAATGCAGTCCTGTGGTCGGTTCATCGAGTACGTATATGGTTCGACCGGTAGATCGTTTTTGGAGCTCGGATGCCAGCTTGACTCGCTGCGCCTCACCTCCGGACAGAGTTGGCGCTGGCTGACCAAGTCGCACATAGCCCAGGCCCACATCAACGAGCGTTCGTAGGTGCCTTGCGATGGGTGGTACCGCTTCGAAGAACTCAAGGCCCTCCTCAATCGGCATGTTGAGCACCTCGGCGATGGTCTTGCCTTTGTAATGAACCTCTAGCGTCTCTCGGTTGTAGCGATCCCCGTGACACACCTCGCACGGAACGTAGACATCTGGGAGGAAGTTCATTTCGATCTTGATCGTTCCGTCTCCGGTGCAGGCCTCACACCGACCACCCTTGACGTTGAATGAGAACCTGCCCTGGAGGTAGCCACGCATCTTTGCCTCGGGGGTCTCTGCAAAGAGTTTGCGCACATGGTCGAACACACCGGTATAGGTAGCGGGGTTAGACCGCGGCGTGCGTCCGATCGGGCTCTGGTCGACGTGCACAACCTTGTCCAGATGCTCCATTCCCCGTACTCGCCGATGTCGGCCCGCCACGGCACGGGCTCCGTTGAGTTCACGTGCAAGTGAGGTGTACAGGATGTCGTTGACCAATGTGGACTTCCCGGATCCGCTGACTCCTGTCACGGCCACGAAGCAGCCGAGTGGGATCGTGACGTCAACGTCCTGAAGATTGTGCTCCTTGGCCCCTTCGACAACGAGTTCTCGCCCGGGGGTTGGCGGACGGCGGACCGGCGGCACGGCAATCGTGCGCCGTCCGGATATATATTGGCCCGTAATTGAATCCGGAGTGTTGACTAGGTCGTCGTAGGTTCCTGACACCACGATCTGACCACCGTGCTCCCCAGCCCCCGGACCTATATCCACGACCCAGTCAGCGATCCGGATCGTGTCTTCATCATGTTCAACGACAATGAGCGTGTTGCCTAGATTTCGCAGCCGGATGAGCGTCTCAATGAGACGACGATTATCGCGCTGGTGCAATCCGATACTTGGCTCGTCCAGGACGTAGAGAACTCCCACGAGTCCCGATCCAATCTGAGTCGCCAGACGAATACGCTGTGCCTCACCACCGGCCAGAGTGGCTGCCGGACGCGCCAGGCTCAAATAGTCCAGCCCTACATCAACCAGGAAGGTGAGTCGCTCGTTCACCTCCTTGAGCACTCGCTCGGCGATTTGTCGTTCCCGTGAACTCAGTTCGAGCTCGCCCAGAAACTCAGCGCAGTCACCAATTGGCATTTGCGCCACCTCGGCAATGGATTTGCCACCGAGTGTGACCGCCAGGCTGATGGGTTTGAGGCGTGCGCCATTGCAGGCCGCGCAGTGGACCTCACGCATGTAGCCCTCATGTCGCTCTCGACTCGTGTCACTGTCAGCCTCAGCATGTCGGCGCTGGACGTAGGGAATGACACCTTCAAAGGCCGTGGTGTAGTTACGCGTGCGGCCGTAACGGTTCTTGTAGCGGACATTCACCTGGGACGAGTGCCCGTACAGGATCGCCTTCTTCCCCTTGACGGAGATGTCCTCCCACGCGGTGTCGAGGGTGAAGTCGAACTCCTCGCCCAGCGCCTCCAATAACCTGCCGAAGTAGTCCGAGATGTGGCCACTGGACCACGGACCGATGGCACCCTCATTAAGGGTCATGGATGGGTCGTTCACAATGAGCTCGGGGTCAACCTCCATCTTAGTGCCAAGGCCACTGCACTCGGGGCACGCACCGAAAGGTGAGTTGAACGAGAACGAGCGCGGCTCGAGCTCCTCGAAGGAGAGGTCGTCGTACAGACAGGCCAGATGTTCGGAGAACATTCGCTCCCGCTGCGGATCGTCCTCGGGCAGGTCGACGAACTCGAGCGTGACCAGACCACCGGACAGGCGCAGTGCCGTCTCGACGGAGTCGGTGAGTCGGCGCTTGGATTCGGTCTTGACAGCGAGTCGGTCGACGACGACCTCGATCGTGTGCTTCTCCTGCTTCTTTAGCGTTGGTGGCTCAGTCAGTGAGTGCACAACTCCGTCGATGCGGGCGCGTGAGAAGCCCTGGGTCTGCAACTGCCTGAACAGTTCGCCGTACTCCCCCTTACGCTCGCGGATGACGGGCGCGAGCACCTGAAAGCGGGTGCCCTCGGTCATTTCGAGCACTCGGTCCACGATCTGCTGCGGAGTCTGTCGTGCGATAGGTCGGCCACACTCCGGGCAGTGTGGGCGTCCCGCACGGGCGTAGAGCAGACGAAGATAGTCATAAACCTCGGTGATCGTGCCCACAGTTGAACGAGGGTTGCGGCTTGTCGATTTCTGATCGATCGAGACCGCGGGCGACAGCCCCTCAATGAAGTCAACATCGGGTTTGTCCATCTGGCCGAGAAACTGACGCGCGTAGGCCGACAGGCTCTCCACGTACCTGCGCTGTCCCTCGGCAAAAATGGTGTCAAACGCCAGACTCGACTTACCTGATCCAGACAGGCCGGTGAAGACGATGAGAGCGTCACGTGGGAGATCGAGTGACACGTCCTTCAGGTTGTGCTCACGTGCCCCACGAATGACCAGCCTGTCCGCCACGCGCCTACCCTCTTCTATATGTTCCAGTCAGCCCACTGCGCTTGCACAAGGCTAGCCCGAAGATCTGACGGCCACCCGTCGGGCTCCCGATCGCCCATGACCCTTCCACGGTTTGGCCTCGTGCAGCACTAGAGTGGCCTCATGGGGATCTTGGAGCAGCGCGATGTTTGTGCGAACGATCTGGACAGCATCAACAGGGCAACGGCCCGCCTGCTTGGTTCACTTGATCAGCTGACAGACGCGGATATCCGCCGACCATCACTCCTGCCCGGCTGGTCCATCGGCCACTGTCTGACACATATCGCACGAAACGCCGACGGGATTGGAAATCTGGTCACGTGGGCTGTCACTGGAACCCCCACGCCGATGTACGAATCCATGGACGTCCGCAATGCCGACATCGAGGCAGGGGCCTCCCGCTCAGCACAGAGTCACCGAGATGACGTCCGAACCAGTTCCGAGAAGCTCGCACGGGCTTTTGAAGCACTTCTTGCCGCCGATGACAGCGCTCTGGACACTCTGGTTCTCTTCGGCGCCCCACCGGCCAACACTCCCCCGGATACGCCGGTATGGCAGGTGCCCTATGCGCGGCTCCGTGAGGTCATGATTCATCACGCTGATCTAGGGCTTCCCGACTTCAGCTTCGCAGATTTCGATGACGTGTTCATCCAACGGACACTTACATTCATCGAGTCGCGGGCTGGGTCAACTGATGTCCGCGGCCCGGCCAGTGATCTGCTCGCGTGGCGACTTGGACGAACCACTCCGGCGACCCTTCGCGATGGTGAAGGCAACCCACCAGGACCTCCGCCTGCCTGGTGATCATGACTCCACGAGCACATTCGATTCGAGAGGGATAGACGATGACGTATACGGGTGAGGTCGAGGTTGGCGGCGACGCTGATGTTCGCGAGCTCGCGGATTTGGTGATCTCCAAGCTTGCCGTCGGCGAATACAGCAACAACGCCTACCTGCTCAGGTGCACTCACACCGGCGCCCAGGTACTCATTGATGCGGCCGCTGAACCTGATCGTCTACTGGATCTGATCGGTGATGGTGGCCTTGATGCGATCGTCACTACCCATGCGCACCGTGACCACTGGGGCGCACTTGATGAAGTGTCGAAGGCAACTGGTGCGATCACGATCGCCCACGAAATTGATGCATACGACATTGGGGTGCCCACAAATCGCAAGGTTGATGAGGGTGCAGAGATCGAGGTTGGGGACGCAACTCTCCGGGTGATCCATCTCGTCGGTCACACACCGGGATCTATCGCGCTGATCTATGACGATCCCTCGGGTGCCCCTCATATCTGGACTGGTGACTGTCTGTTCCCCGGTGGGGTCGGGAACACGTGGAGTGATGCGGAGAGGTTCGCGTCCCTGTACGAAGGGGTGCGATCCAAGATCTTCGATGCGCTACCCGATGAAACATGGGTGTACCCGGGTCATGGTGCCGACACCACGCTCGG